>JBJTUH010000158.1:0-9131 GCA_046080605.1 Vampirovibrionales bacterium | reverse complement strand
GTGTATGCCTTGGTGTCCTTCCTGCTTATTTTTATTCTTAGAAACTTTCCTCTGCCTGCGTGGCGTGTGGCTAAAACAGACGGTTGGTTTCAAAAAGAACCCGCATTTTATTTAACGGCACTTTCCTCCTTTTTGGGTATCCTGCACGCAGTGGCTGCTGTGAGCTATTTGTTCCAAGGAAAGTTAGAACATCCTATTCAGCATAATGTCACGTGGCTCAGTATTGCGGTGCCTCAGTTGATGGGGGTTGCAACCCCAGCCCAATTACCTCATATTGCTATGGGGTATCAGCTGGATGCTCTATCCGTGATGATGCTATTTGTGGTGACGTTTATTAGTTTCTGGATTCATATTTTCACCCACGGGTATATGAAACATGACAAAGGGTATGCCAAGTTTTTTAGCTTTTTATCCTTGTTTAACTTCGCCATGTTAGGCTTAGTGCTTTCTACCAACTTGGTACAGTCTTTTGTCTTCTGGGAGCTTGTGGGTGTTTGTAGTTACTTGCTGATTGGCTTTTGGGTGAATAAATCGGATGCAGGTCCTGCCTCATTTAAAGCCTTTATGGTCAATAAAGTGGGTGACTTCGGCTTTTTGTTGGGGATGCTATTGCTCATGTTTGTGAGCTTCATTGGGTCTCAGCAAGTGCATGTTGGGTTTGGAGATGCCTTCCTTGGGTTTGATAGCTTGCCTTTCTTGGCACAAGGGTTTTCTAAAACACTGGCTCCTGTCATGACTTTGGCAACGTTGCTTCTGTTCTTAGGGCCTGTGGCAAAAAGTGCCCAGTGGCCTCTTCATACTTGGCTGCCTGATGCCATGGCGGGTCCTACGCCTATTAGTGCTTTGATTCACGCCGCCACCATGGTGGCGGCAGGGGTGTACTTGATTGCTCGTATTTACCCTCTGGTAGAGGCATACCCCTTGGTGAAAGATGTCATTTTGTTGATAGGACTTATCACAGCGTTTGTGGGGGCCACCATTGCCCTGACGCAGTATGACATTAAAAAAGCACTGGCTTACTCAACCATGTCTCAACTTGGATTTATGGTGACTGCAATGGGGTGTGGTGCATTTACCGCAGGGTTGTTCCATTTGTTTACCCATGCCTTTTTTAAAGCGATGCTCTTCCTTGGCAGTGGGTCTGTGATTCATGCCGTGGAAGATGAGCAAGATATGCGGAAAATGGGTGGCTTGTTTAAAAAGCTCCCTGTGACAGCTACCACCTATTTACTGGGAACCATTGCCATTTCAGGGTTGGGTTGGACGAGTGGGTTTTGGTCGAAAGATGAAATCTTGCTTGGGCTTAGCAACGCTTCTCAGCATTTTGTGATTCCTGGGCTAGAAAAGCTGACCTACAGTAACCTATTCCCTGTGTTAGCACTCATTGCGGGCTTAACCGCATTCTATATGTTTAGAACGTTCTTTTTGACCTTCACAGGAACCTATCGTGGGAAGGCACATGTCCATCATGAAGATAAGGTACTTACGACACCTCTGGTAGTACTGGCTGTACCGAGCGTTTTCATTGGCTTGGTGTTGTCGGGTGTGTTCCATCAGTTTCCTAGTTTTGCCCATTATATTAGTCCTGAGTATCTTTTCCCTGTTGGGAAAGCCTTGTCTCATGGTGCCACGACACACCATGGGCATGCACCAAGCTTCTTTTCAGAAGTTGGGAACTTGTCTCAGCTCATTGGTTTGACTGGATTAGCATTGGCATTTGCGTTTTACGGCCCCGTACGCTTGTTCAGTGCAGAGTTTTTCCGTACCCTGCCTCCTTTTTCTTGGTTGGATGCGTTGTTCCGTCGCAAGTGGTTCTGTGATGAAATCCAAGAACATTTCTGGGTAAAGGGCTTTTTTACCTTTATTTTTCAAGGATTGGCGTGGTTTGATAAGTATGTCATTGATGGCTTTGTGAACTTACTAGGCTATGTACTCACCCAAGGTGGTGGTGCGTTGAAACGTCTACAGTTTGGAAGTATTCAAGTGGCATTGGGTATTGCCGTGCTTGGCGTGGTGTACCTTTCTTGGCTCATGCTTCAGCACTAATGGTCATCTCTTCGCCGAGAAGAAGGGGATGCGTTTTTTCTCTCCTGCTTCTTCTCGGGTGAATACATCCTTGTAAATCTTTCACGTTTTCTTTCATGTGTTTCTTTCTCTGATGCTCAACCTTTGATGGTGATATTCTCCATGTTTGAATCTACTTTTCTCTATGCAGGGCTACTGACAGGACTTCCGCTCCTGTTTTCTGCACTGTTTGCTTGGTATGCGACGCAACCACAAACAGAAGCCCTCAACCAAACACAACATACTGTGGCTACGGTATGTTCTAGCATTCTTCTAGCAATTGCTTCTTGGGGCTTTTTCAATGTGTCTGAATTGGCAAAACACCCTGTGCATTTTCCTTGGATGCCTTCCTTAGGGGTGTCGATTGCCTTTGGGGTGGATGGTATCTCGGGGATGTTGGTGTTATTAACGGCCCTGATTTTACTGCTCTCCGTGGTGGCAAGCTATACCAACATTCATAAGCGTTTGCCACTGTACTATAGTTTGCTGATGGTTTTGGCAAGTAGCTTGTTTGGCGTGTTCTTGTCACAAGACCTTTTTCAGTTTTTCTTGTTCTATGAGCTTGAGCTGATTCCTATGTACCTGCTGATTGCGATTTGGGGAGGTCCTAATCGTCAGTATGCGTCGATGAAGTTTGTGCTTTACACCTTGTTTGGTTCGGTGTTCCTCTTCGCTGGGATTTTGCTTTACTTCTTCTTTGCCAAGTCTGTTGGCTTTGATGTGACGCAAGGTGTCTTTCTATTTAAAACTTTTGCACAGTTGTTGAATACCCCTGGCATTGTACAAACACCCTACCAATTGTTACCACTCTTTACGTTACTCTTCCTTGGCTTTGCGGTCAAACTACCTATGGTGCCTACCCACACTTGGCTTCCTGATGCCCACGTAGAAGCCCCTACCCCTGTGAGTATGCTGTTAGCGGGCATTTTGTTAAAAATGGGTGGTTATGGGTTATTCCGTCTGTGTTTTGAGCATATGAACCCCAGTGTTTACTTACTGGTGGCTCCTGTTATTGCTTTGTTGGGTACCATCAATATTGTTTACACTGCTGCCATTGCCTTTGTCCAAAAGGATATGAAAAAATTGATTGCCTATAGCAGTGTGAGCCATATGGGGTTTGTGTTGCTTGGGCTTGCTGCCTTTTTACCCTTTGGATGGACAGGTGCTGCGTATGTGCTGATTGCCCATGGGATTGTTTCTCCTGCCTTGTTTATGGCGGTGGGTACCCTGTACCGTCGTACGCATACCCGTATGATTGCTGACTATAGCGGTTTTGGTGGTATTACGCCTACCATTTACTTTTTCTTCCTGTTCTTCTCGATGGCTTCCTTGGGGCTTCCTGGCTTGATTAGCTTCCCTGGTGAGCTTCTCACGCTTGTGGGTGGCTTTATTGGGGTACATTTCCCCATTGCACAACAGGCAAGTTCAGGACACCTCTTGTTAGGTAAAACTTGGAATGCTGTGTTGTTGAATCTGTACGGAATGCCTTTTGACCTTATTCAAGTATTTACAGCGATTGCATGTATTGGTGTGGTGATTGCCACAGCGTACTCCTTGTATTTGGTCAAGCGTGTCTTTACGGGACCACGCAGTGAGGTATGGACTCATGTAAAAGACATTAACATGAGCGAGTACATTGTACTGGGTACTTTGGCAGTGATGAGCTTGGTATTTGGTTTGTTCCCTAATGCCATTGTTCAGGCAATGGGTCAGTTACAACCTTATCAGCCTGGTATGCCTGCTGCTCAGGTGGAAGTATCTTCTCCTGTTGCTGTGTCGCAAACGCCTGTGTCCCCTTCAATCGCCCTTAATGTTGTGAGGTAATCTGTCATGATGACTGCTCCGCTTACGTTGGATTGGGTGGGTTTATTTCACCAAATGCAGCTTTCCAACCTTTCCTTTTTAGCCCCAGAGCTTGCACTGGTGGTGACCCTGTTGGTGCTATTGGGTTATGCGATGTCTGCCAGTGCGAAACAGCCTGCATTGGTCTGTAGCACGACAGGATGTGATAAAACGCCTCTCTTGATGAGTGTGAGTGGCATTTTGGTTGCACTGGTGACACTTCTCACACAAGCAGGCTTACTGAGTAGCAATACCTATTCCGTCATGCAAGTGTTTCAAGTGGATGGGCTTTCTTTTACTGCACGTGTGCTGATTCTCATTGGCTCTTTGCTGGTGAGTATGCTGCTTGCAAAGCATGTGGCAGTGTTCTCAGCAAAACGTCAAGCTGAAATCTTTTTATTGATGCTGACGGCTGTCTTGGGAAGTATGCTACTTACGGGTGCCTCTGAAATGATTACGCTTTTTGTAGCACTTGAAACCCTGAGTATTCCTTCCTATATTTTGGTAGGTTTATTGCAAAGAGGGCATGCTCCCTCTGCGGAAGCGTCACTGAAGTATCTCATTTATGGGGGTGTGGCTTCTGCGTTCCTGTTGTTAGGTTTCTCGTTCTGGTATGGTTTGGCGGGTGGCGTGACCACGTTTGCCGACTTGGCAGGGGTGACGGTTGCCACAGGAAACCAGTTTGGCTTGTTTGCAGGTTTCACGGTGGTGAGTATTTTGGTGGCTCTGGGCTTTAAACTCTCGGCGGCACCCTTCCATATGTGGACACCTGATGTGTATGAAGGCGCTCCTACGCCTGTCGCAACCTTCTTAGGCACGGTTTCCAAACTTGCAGGCTTTACGGTGGCGTTTCGTTTAGCCGCTTTGTTGGGCAATATTGATATGCACGCTTGGCAAGGTGTGATGTTGACCCTTGCCATAGCCTCGATGGTGGTAGGTAACTTGGCGGCACTTAAACAGACCAATGCAAAACGGTTACTGGCTTATAGTACCATTGCACAATCAGGCTATATGTTGCTTGGCTTGGTGTACCCTAATGTTGAGGTTTCTAGCGGGATGTTTTTCTATCTTGCATGTTACACCTTCATGAGCTTTGCAGCGTTTGCTGGAGTGACCTATTTCCAAGAGCTTACGGGAAGTAAAGCTGCCTTGGCTGATTTCTCTGGGTTAGTACAGAAGCGTCCTATGTTGACCTTTGGGTTAGTAGTGGCACTGCTTGCTTTGGCTGGGATTCCTGTTACTTCTGGCTTCTTCGCCAAGTTTTTCCTGTTTGAGTCTTTAGCTGCGATTGCACAGCCTTCCTTAACGTCTCCTGTACCTTGGGCAACATGGCTTGTTATTATTGCGTTGCTTAACAGTACCGTGAGCCTTTTCTACTATGTAGGATGGGTTAAAACGCTTGTGGTTGATGCACCTTCTGACACCGTCAAGGCATTAGAAGTGAAACCTGCCATCACCCAAGGATTCCAAGTGAACCCCTCTGCTGTGGTATTGGCGGTTGCAACCCTGGTCACCTTAGTGTTAGGCTTCACCAGTGAAAGTGCGTTAACCTTGATGAAAAAAGCGGTAGCTCCTTCCCTGCAACAGGCTTCTGTAGGACAACCTGCTTCGCCTGTCACGGTACCTGCACCGATGGGCATGCCTCAGCCCTAGTGGTTTTTGGCTATCCTCTTTCATAACACGTGTTGTTTTAACGAATACCTCCTGTGACCTAACGCTCACAGGAGGTATTTTATGACGTACGGAGTGGGGGTGGCTCCTCACCCTGCGTTCCTCCCATAAGGAGAAGATGCCTGCCTTGTACGATGCGCTTAAGCATCCAAGGCTTACATGATTGATTGTTGAGAATGCTTATAAGACAATATGCTTACATACTCTGTTCAACACGTCATTCCATCCACGGTGCAATCTTCATTACGGGACATCGTTTTATTGCTAGGAGCCAGTATCATACCATGCCAAAACGTAGCGACATCCAAAAAATCCTCATTCTTGGTGCAGGTCCCATTGTCATTGGTCAAGCATGTGAGTTTGATTATTCAGGGACACAGGCTTGTCGTGCGTTGATGGAGGAAGGCTACGAGGTCATTTTGGTGAACTCTAACCCTGCAACCATTATGACGGATCCTGATATTGCGACTAAAACCTATATTGAACCTCTGACTGTGGAGTATGTCACACGGGTGATTGAGCAGGAACGTCCTGATGCCTTACTGCCAACGATGGGGGGGCAAACAGCCCTTAACCTTGCGATTGCACTGCAAGAAGCAGGGGTGCTAGAAGCCTACAACGTGCAGATGATTGGTGCAAGCTTGCAAGCCATTGAAGTGGCAGAAGACCGAGATAAGTTCCGTTCTTTGGTGGAGTCTATCGGCTTGGAGCAGTTACGGTCTCGGGCGGTTCATTCGATGGCGGAAGCTGAGGCGTTTATTAAGGAAATCGGATTCCCTTTCATTTTAAGAAGTGCCTTTACGTTAGGCGGTTCTGGGGGTGCTGTGGTTTACAGTGCCAGTGAAATGGCGGATAAAGTTGGGTTAGCCCTCGCCCTTTCTCCGATTCATCAGGTACTCATGGAAGAGAGTGCCTTACGCTGGAAAGAGTATGAATATGAAGTCATGCGGGATAAAGCAGACAACGTGGTGATTGTCTGTGCGGTGGAAAATCTTGACCCCATGGGGGTTCACACAGGCGATAGTATTACCGTCGCTCCTGCCCAAACCTTAACTGATAAAGAATATCAGCACCTGCGCAATGCCTCTATTCGTATTATTCGTGCCGTGGGTGTGGAAGCAGGCGGATGTAATATCCAGTTTGCCATTCATCCTACCACGGGGCGGGTGGTTGTGATTGAAATGAAACCTCGTGTTTCCAGAAGCTCGGCACTTGTGAGTAAAGCAACGGGTGTTCCTATTGCCAAAGTGTCCGCCAAGCTTGCTGTAGGGTATACCTTGGATGAAATTTCAAACGACATTACCCAAACCACCCCGGCGTGTTTTGAACCTTCTATTGACTATGTGGTCACGAAGATTCCTCGGTTTAGTTTTGAAAAGTTCCAGGGTGCCAGCACCGTATTATCGCCTCAGATGAAGTCTGTGGGTGAGGTCATGGCGATTGGCGCTACGTTTCAGGAGTCTTTCCAGAAAGCATTACGTGGCTTAGAAATCGGCTTGCATGGTTTCTTTTTCCCCAGTGTGCTTGAAGAAGATGAAGCGGTGCTTTTAGAGGCCATGATAATGCCCACGCCTGAGCGTTTACATCAGCTTTACAGTTTACTGAAGCGTGGTACTTCGATTGAGCGTTTATACGACACCACAGGCATTGACCGCTGGTTTTTGTCGAATATGGCTTCTTTGGTGGCATTTGAGACCACTTTACGAGCCTATACCCTTGAAACATTGACCTCTCAGCACTTTGCCCTTGCGAAAGCTAAAGGGTTTTCAGATGTGCAACTTGCCTTGATACTAGGCACGTCGCAAGAGGCAGTGCGTCATCATCGTGAGGCTTTAGGGGTGACAGGTGTGATTAAGGCGGTAGATACTTGTGCTGCCGAGTTTGATGCAAAAACCCCTTATTTTTATAGTACCTATTTTGGGAATGAGTCCGAACTTACCCAGACCCTTGTGCAAGAAACGACCCAAGCCCGTAAGCTTGAGGGGGTCACCTCTCAGGGGCAATCGGTGGTCATTCTTGGAGGAGGCCCGAACCGTATTGGGCAAGGTTTAGAGTTTGATTACTGTTGTGTGCATGCTGCCCTGACCTTAAAGCAACTTGGGTATGATGCCGTCATGGTGAATAGTAACCCTGAAACGGTCTCAACCGACTATGACATTAGCGACAGACTGTATTTTGACCCACTGACTGGGGAGGATGTTGCCAATTTACTTCATAAAGAGCAAGCATTACAAGGACAAGAGGGGCAGTCTCGGTTACGAGGGGTCATTCTGCAACTTGGAGGGCAAACCCCTCTCAAGCTTGCCCATAGCATTCAAACAGGTGGCTTCCCTGTGTTGGGTACCACGGTGGATGATATTGACTGTGCGGAAGACCGTGAGCGGTTCCGTCAATTATTGAATACCTTACAGTTACAGTGTCCTGCGAGTGCGACGGCGTTTAGTGTGGAGCAAGCCCTTCAGATTGCCAGAACGATTGGCTTTCCCCTGATTTTGCGTCCTAGCTATGTGTTGGGTGGACGTGCCATGCGCGTGGTGTACAGTGAGGCGAGTTTACTGAACTACTTGCAAGAGGTCGTCAACGTAGAGCCTGACCATCCTGTCTTGATTGAACGCTTTTTAGAGCAGGCTCTAGAGCTTGATGTGGATGCTATCAGTGACGGGGAAGAAACCCTTGTGGCAGGTATTATGGAGCATATTGAGCATGCAGGAGTCCATAGCGGCGATAGCACGTGTGTGTGGCCTGCGCAGAATGTGTCTCAAAGTATGGAAGAGCAAGTGGTTGAAGCGACCAAAGCCCTTGCCAAAGCCTTGCGTGTTAAAGGACTACTGAATATTCAGTTTGCGATTCAGGAAGACACCTTGTATGTGCTTGAGGTGAATCCTCGAGCCAGTCGTACCGTTCCCTTTATTGGGAAAGCGACGGGGTGGCCGCTGGTACGGATGGCCGTAGAGTGTATGCTGGGTGCTTCTCTGCCTGCCCTGAAAGCACGCTATCAGCCTAAAGCACGTGGGATTGTTGCGGTGAAAGGTCCTGTGTTCCCGTTCTTAAAGTTTAGAGAGTCAGACCCTAAACTAGGGCCTGAAATGAAGTCAACAGGGGAAGTCATGGGGATTGATACCAGTTTCCCCGTAGCGTATGCCAAAGCCTTGATGGGAGCCAATGTGACTATTCCTACCCAAGGACGTGTGTTCTTTAGCATCAGTGATAAAGATAAAACACCCCTTGCACTGGATACCATTCGGTGGTTTTTAGCCCTTGGGTTCGATATTGCTTGTACTGAAGGCACTGGGGAGTTTCTCAAGCAACATGGCATTATGCCCGCTGTGACCTTCTTGAAGAAGCACCAAGCAGAGGCACAAGGGGTGGCGACCAGTGCAGAGTCTGCCATTTTGAGCGGGGACATTCATTTAGTGATTAACACCCCCAGAGGGGAAGGTGCCTTAGCGGATGATTCTTATCTGCGGAAAGCGGCCATTGCGAAGAATATCCCCATGGTCACCACCATGACTGCTGCCTATTGTATGGCTCAAGCGGTGGCTGCCGTGAAGTCC
>JBJTUH010000157.1:0-25121 GCA_046080605.1 Vampirovibrionales bacterium | reverse complement strand
TTAGTCGCCTCGGTACAGTGGCATTTCGGGCAATTCATGGCTCTATTATAACATAACTATGTTGAGGCACCAACGCCAAAAAAAGAAATTAAAGATTATCATGGGAGTCTATTAGACCTTAATCAAGCATTGAGGCTAAATCATAAAAATATATCGGTTTATATTAGAAGGGCTGAAATTAAAAGACTATTGTTACATCCTAGGGCTGCATTAGAAGATGTTTACAAGGTCTTGAAGTTAAACCCTGCCGATACGGATGCTTTATTTGAGTTGTACCAATGTCAGAGAGCATTAAAGCAGCATATCCCCGCCATTGATACCTTAACCAAGCTTATAGCTCATGACCCTGAAGACGATACCCTATACGTTATCAGAGGGGCAAACTATATAAGCATATATTTCAAACGAGGGGACAAGATGTATTACACTAAAGCAATTCATGATTTTACAAAGGCTATTTCAATCAATCCTAACAACAGCGAGGCTTATGGTTTACGAGGTGTGAGTTCTGTTCGGTTCATGCTAGAAACTGAAAAACATATTTCACGTGATAAGCCTAAAGCACTCTATTCACAGCTTCAAGACTTTAATGCAGCCATCAAGTTGAACTCTTCAAATGCTGAATACTATGTACAAAGAGGTCTTGTTAAAGGATTTTTAGAACGCATTGATGGTGCGATTGAAGATCTTGAGAAGGCACTGGAGCTTGAACCTCAAAATCAGCGAGCGTTGGACGGGTTGAAGTTTATGCGTACCCACCCTAATATCTAAAACTATGGGTATGATGTGTTAGCATACATTTAGGATAGCCCTTTGTGTTCTTTTACTTCATGTGATTGTTCTTCCATACTCGTCTGAAAATGAAAGCTTTTTAGTATGTCTTCCCTTTTTTTTCCACGTAGTACCCCTCATATTCTTGTGGCCGGTGCCACGGGGTGTGTGGGTACCGTACTTGTTCAAATGCTATTACAACAGGGATGTCGTGTGACGGTTCTTTCTCGTAAATGTCCTGATACTTCGACAAATTCTGAGCAAAAATTTTCTTTATCAGACAACCCTCTTGTTCGGTTGATATCGTTGGGGTTGATATCAAATCTCTTTTCTCGATACATGGGTCTACCTGGAAGCATAGCTTGGAATACTGCTAATACACTTGATGCGGCAAATCAAGCAGGATACTTAAGGTCAGGTATGCCTAAAGAGCTAGACCCTTTTGTGGATGATACCCTTGACACGGTACGCTATCGTACCTGGAATCCTGAGGAACGCCTCCTTGACCCTGCCTTGTTGGAAGAGGTTGACGCAGTGATTAATTTATCGGGCGAAAATATTGCTCAAGGGCGCTGGACCCCCGAAAAGAAAAAGCGATTGCTACGTTCACGGGTAGATAGTACCGCACTGCTTGCACAAGCTTTTGAAACACTCGCACAACAGGGGAAACCGTACCCTAACGTATGGGTGAATGCTTCAGCCATTGGCTACTATGGTTCCAGGGGGGATGATGTGATGACCGAGGCAAGCACCAAAGGACAGGACTTTTTGGCGGACATTTGCCAGCAATGGGAAGATGCCACGCAGGTTGCTCAACAAAGAGGGGTTCGGGTGGTTCATGCACGTATTGGGGTTGTGTTGGCAACGCATGGGGGAGCTTTGCATAAAATGCTTTTACCTTTTAAGTTGGGTGCGGGAAGTCCTTTGGGTGATGGTACACAGTGGATGAGTTGGGTGAGCGTCACGGATGTAGCGAACGCCTTATGGCATTGTGTGGTGACCCCCTCCTTGGAAGGGGCGGTGAATTGTGTCTCCCCTCATCCTGTGGTGAATCGGGCGTTTTCAAAAACGTTATGTCAGGCATTGCACCGTCCTATGATTGCACCGTCTGTCCCTGCTTTTGTTTTAATATTGCTTTTAGGTGAAATGGCTGAAGCTTTGTTACTTTCAAGCACTCGTGTGATACCTGATAAGTTGACACAAACAGGCTTTGTGTTTGAACATCCCACGCTGGAAGAAGCCTTGACCGCATTGTTATCTTAAGGTCTTCCTTAGTGCTGTTTTACTCGGAAAGGTTTGAAGATGCCCAACACCCTTTGAGAAAAAACTTTCAGTTGAGCCTATTGTGTTGGAAAACTTACAATACCTGCTCGGGTAGTGCTAAGGGTGTGAGGGGTTTGTATCAATCAGTCTTTTGAGTTTTTGTTCGAGTAGCACTAAGGGTATGATACCACTGAGTACATACCCGAGTGCCATCATACGTAAAAGACTCGGGTATGTGAGGTGTTGCGTGCTGACAAGCCACCAGCCTAAAAGACTTGAAAACAGTCTGAAACTCACAGAAAGAAAAGAAGGGGTGATATACCCCAAGCCCTGCCCTGTAAAATAGCCAATAAGCCCTGTGGCAAAAAAGCCGTATGTTATACCAACGGTGCTGAGGTACATCACCCCTTGAGTTGTTGCTTGAGGTTCCAGTTTAAAGAGTCCGATCCAACTTTCGGGGTACCAGTAAACACACACACCTAGCAGGGTTGTGAATAGGCTTACTCCCAGTATGACACGACGCATCTGGTGTTGAATAAAATGGTAGGCTCTTAATGCTTTTGCTCTGCCTATGATGGCTGTTAAAGCACTTCCTATACCAAATAGTAGTGGAATCAGGGAAGCGTCTAACCTAGAGGCAATGGTATACCCTACAAGGGTCTGTTCGCCGAAAGGTGTCACTGAAGCGGTCAGTAGTAGGGTGACAAGGCTACTTAATAGGGTGCCTATTGCGGAAGGTAAGCCAATCGAAAGCACGGATTGCAGGATGCTGGGCTTCCAAGCATACACCCTAAGTGTCAGCTTACTGGAAGGTCTGTTCCATAGAAGCATGATGAGTATGAGTGTAGCAAGCCCATAGTAACTGCTGAGTGCTAGCCCTGCACCTTGTATGCCATACCCTTGAAAATCACCCATGCCAAACATAAGTATAGGGTTGGCAATCAACAGCCATAGGGCTGAGATAACCATCACTTTTGCGGGTAATGATGCTTCACCTGCTCCTCGTAGACCTGCCGCAAGAAGGTTAAAACACCACATGGGAATGAGACCCCACACGATGCCTTGCGTGTATTGTGTGGCATAGGTGAGCGTCTGCCCTTTTGCACCCAGAAGGTCGTATACCCGTGGGGAGAGCGTCCATCCTAGGAACATCAATAGTCCCCCTATGGCAATGGCAAGGAGGGTGCTATGCCATAGTATACGCTGTGCTGTGTGAGTGTCCTTGTGAGCTACGCTTTGTGCAACACTTGCATTCACACCTCCGCCTATGCCTGCCGCTGAAAGCGTGGTCATTAGAAGTAGCAGTGGCATCACGACTGAAGCACCCGCTACAGGAAATGTACCAAGTTTTGAAATGTATATCATTTCTAACATGGAGAGGCCTGTTTGCAGTAGAAGCACTCCTATGGTAGGTAATGCTTGTGTGGCAAGATACTTGACAGACCCAAGCTCTTTCAGTGACATTGCAACATTCATGGGCTTAGGTTAGTCCATTGACGATGGCTTGAACTTGTTTACCGTGTAATTGCATGTGGAAGCCCATCATAAAATGCCATTGATGAGCATTCAGCTCTCCAAACCATGGATGTGCCAGTGTGGTATGTGTTTTGAGTTTCCCTGCGAGGGGTGTCATCTCCTGAAGATATGTTTCGCAGGCTTCCTTAAAGGTTTGAAGTACCTGAGTCGCTTGTAGGGTTTCTTGAATGACTGGAGGCTTTACGTCTTCAATACGTACAGTCATATTGGGCTTTTGTTCTTGTACTAGGTGTTGAATATTTTTAAGGGTACCTAAATTGACTTGGTTAAGGTGGTTTAATACCATGCAGATAGACCAGTAACGACTACTATCTTCCAAGCCTTGAAATCGTGGTACTAAAACAGGGCGTGTCCATTCGGTTTGAGGTGTCATATGGATGAGTTCAAGCATATGAAGGAAGGCTCTGTGGAAGTTTTGGTTGCATTGCTCAGGCGTACTTAGCATGGCACTGATACGAATACCAATACCTCCAAAAAAGCGTTCTAAAAAAGGGACACCTGCCCCTGGTGGCTGAAGTATCACAGGGGTATGCGTAAGAGGGTTTGCGTTTGTAAGCATCATGGCGTGTATGGAAATGGCTTCTTGTAGAAGGTAAAAATAAAGTACTTGAAATAAGTTGCGTTTAAAAAGTACTTTTAATTTAAAACATGTTTTGTTGCAAAATGCAAGTGTTTTGTATCCATTGTGCTTCTAGTATAATGGGGTTCAGATTTTGTGTGTTTCTTTATGGCTTTACTTGGTACATGGCGCTTTAGGGTGCGTTAATCGTAGGATTCCATCACCCAATGATGCAACGTTCTATCATTCCCCATGAAATAGAATCACCCCAACGCCCTTTACGCTCCTGTTGTCCTGTAGCGATGGGGCTTGATGTGTTAGGTGATAAGTGGACATTGCTTATTATCCGAGACCTCATCTTCGGGAAGTCACGTTTTAAAGAGTTTTTAAGTTCTCCTGAACGCATTGCAAGCAATATTTTAACCGATCGTCTTCAACGTCTGGTGACAGAAGCTATCATAGTACAGATGGAAGACCCTGAAGGTGGAAAATATCGACGGTATTGTTTAACGCCTAAAGGGGAAGCACTTGTTCCTGTGTTACAAGCACTCAGAGCTTGGGGATTAGCATGGTATCCTGAAAGTGAAGACCGTTTAACCCCCAAGTAAGTTTAACCTTATGAATGCTTCACGCTTTTTATAAGTTATTAAGAGGTTTTAAGTGCAATATAGGCATCAAGGTCTGCAGGGGTTCCTGTACCGTGCATGGCACTTTGAGGAATTGGGTATACGCCAATGGTGGCACCTGAAGCAATGGCATAATTGTAGGCAGGGCATACATAAAACTCTCCATTGACACGGTCATTTCTTATCATCATATCCAAGGCACTTTCTATGAAAGTGCGTCCTTGGCTAAAATAGTAAATCCCTACGGTGGCATGCGTGGAAATGACTTCTTTTTCCCTTACATGGGTCACATGCCCTTGTGCATCAAGTGCGGCATAACTCCATTTAGGGTCATCATCATGAAACGTTAAAATAGAGCCATCCAGTGCTCGGGTGTGGCAGTCTTGCACGTAGGTTGCAATATCAATATCAACCAGTTGGTCACTATTGGCAATTAACAGAGGGGCATCATGGGGAATATGCCGATGTGCAAATAACACTGTGCAGGCGGCACCTTCGGTCAGGGCTTCTACGGTGATAAAGGTTACGGGGTAATGCGTTTTAATCCAGTGGACGGTTTCCGCTTCTTCCTTAAGATGGGCTTCACGTGCAATTAAAATGTAATGGGCATGGTCAAGTTTTAGGTTTTCCAGTACGTGGCAAATCATGGGTTTGCCTAGCACCTCAATGAAAGGTTTGGGCTTGGTATACCCTGCTTGTGCAAAACGACTTCCTGCACCTGCCATGGGAATCACAACCGTACAGCTACGTGGTAATAAGGAAGAAGGGTGAGACATGCAATCACAGCTCCGAAAGAACAGAGGAAAACGTAAGAATACAGCAAGAAGCCCTAAGACAAAGACGGTGGCACTGTTAGAAAGAGGAACTCAGGGGTTAAACAGAAGCCATGGCGGGTAAAGGTTGTTGATGTTGCATGAAGGCTTTGACATCATCAGGGGTTGCCAAGGCGGTATAGTGTGGGCGAGGAATCGGATAAATCCCTACTTTACCCCCTGCTAAAATCAGCTCATTGTAGCTAGGCGCAAGATAATAATGACCATTTACATGGGCATCTTTTTCAATCATGCGCATGGCACTTTGTACAAAGGCTTTTCCCTGTGCAAAGTAGTAGACCCCTGCTGTGGCATGTTTACTAATCGGGCGTTTCTCTGCCACTTCTAATACATAGGTTTGGGTGTCATCTAAACGTACATATGAAAACCGAGGATGCACAGACTCAAACGTGACAATCCCACCCTCAAGCGTTTGCTGCATAAAATGTTCAATGGCTTCAGGGTAGGCGTTTTGTACTAAGTGGTCTCCATTGACCACAAGGAGCGGGGTCTCGGTGTCAATGGTATCAACAGCCAGTAGTGCCGTACAGGCGGCACCTTTGGTGTTACCCTCTACAAGAATCATGGACGCTTCAGGCATTAAAAGTTTAATCACATGGTCTAGGTGGAAGGTGTCGGCATCGTCCTTGAGCATCAAGAAATGAAATGAGGGTGCAAGGGTGGTTGATGTCATGAGAGGCTGAAACGACTCCAGCACATACTGAACGAGAGGACGCTCCCGCACTTCGGTTAAATACTTGGGATATACAAATCCTTGCTGTGTAAAGGCTTGAGAAGAACCTGCTAATAAGACGAGGACGTTTAATGCTTGTTTCATAAGAGTAAGAGACTATTTCAAACCATCGGGTATCATAAAAAGGCGAGCAGCTTAGAAAGGCATGGGGATTCATGATGAGCTTGAGGCATGGTGTTAAGACACAGCAGGACATTGCGATCTGCTTACCACTGGCACAAAGAAAACGTTAAGAGCGATACAGGCTTCTAGCATGTCAGGAATGCTTCACGTATACTATAAGCATAAAGTATAGCATAGGCTCAATGTAAAAATAGCTTTATGTAAACGATAAAACCCCCAGCAACCTACCCTTGCCTTTACCTCACACCCCTTGTGCCATAAAGGAAGCGCCCTCTCACTTATGATGATGCCCGATACTTCTTCTTTTGTTTCTTCTTCCGTTGTCTTACAGGAACCCACCTCCCCTATGGCACCCGCAATGATTCAACCTGATACTCTTTCAGCCATGAAGCCTTCTCATGGTCCACTTGCTTATAAACGAGTGCTGTTAAAAATTAGTGGTGAGGCACTTATGGGGAATCAAGGGTTTGGGATTTCGCCTGATGTGGTTCAAAACGTGGCACGTCAAATTAAAGACTGCCTTGCGATGGGGGTAGAACTGGCGATTGTTGTAGGGGGAGGCAATATTTTTAGAGGCGTGCAGCAGTGTACCAAGCTTTCAATGGAACGTGCGGCGGCGGATTATGTGGGGATGCTTGCTACCCTGATGAACTCTTTAATTTTGCAAACCACTCTTCAGTCTGAGGGTGTTGGGTGTCGTGTGATGACTGCCATTAATATTGACAAAGTCGCAGAGCCTTACATCCGTTTACGGGCATTAAGACACCTTGAAAAAAACTTCGTTATTATTTTTGCGTGCGGTACAGGAAACCCCTTCTTTTCAACCGATACCACGGCAGCCCTTCGTGCTGCTGAAATTGGGGCTGAGGTGGTACTTATGGCAAAAAATGGGGTAGATGGCGTGTACGACAAAGACCCTCGTAGTAATCCAGATGCGACCCGTTACAGTCATGTGACGTATGATGAGGTCATTCAGCAGAATATTAAGGTGATGGATCAAACGGCCATCACCCTGTGTAAAGAAACGGAACTTCCGATTGTGGTGTTTGACTTTAATAATCCAGATGCCCTGCGGAATGTACTTCATGGTGATTTGGCGTGTGCAACACTGATTGCGCCTCGGGCGTAAAACCCCTCACCCCATGTCTCTTTGATGACGTACAAAAGCGTTGGCTTTGAGCCATAAACTAACCCAGATGTTTTGTAGGATAATACTTTGAAAGACGTTGAATGATGATGACCCTCTCTACTGAGACCCTCCCCACGACCCTTCCCGCTTGTTATGATGCCTCTCTGAGTGCCTTGGTATTCACAAACCCTGAAAAAGTAGCCCCTCGTAACCAGTTTGGTGATACCTTGGCGGCGTTAGGACACACTGTTGAAAACCTTGTGGTACTTGATGCAGACTTAGCATGTTCAACGCAAACCGCCCGTTTCCAGAAGCATTTTCCTGAACGCTTTTTTAACCAAGGGATTGCAGAACAAGACCTTATTAACACCGCTGCGGGGCTTGCTGCCGTGGGTAAAATCCCTGTGGTAAGTACCTTTGCCATGTTTGCCAGTGGCAAAGCTTGGGAGCCTATCCGTAATACGGTATGTTATAGTGACTTGAACGTTAAAATATGCCCAACCCATAGCGGATTGAGCTTAGGGGAAGACGGGGCAAGCCATCAGAGTATTGAAGATATTGCCCTGATGCGTGTGATTCCTCATATGACCGTTTTGATTCCCGCAGATGCTGTAGAAACCGATGCCATGGTACGCTATGCTGTGGAACGCCATCAAGGACCCTTGTATCTTCGTTTAGTTCGCCCCAATAGTCCTGTGTTATTTAACCCAGAAAGCTACGTTTTTGACCCTACTCGTATGCCCGTATTACGTACGGGGTCTCATATTACCCTTGTGGGTACGGGTGAAACGGTCTATGAAGCATTGCTTGCCGCAGAGGCACTGGCAGCTCTTGGCATTGAGGCTGAGGTTTTAAATGCACGAAGCATTAAACCCTTTGATGTGGCAACGCTGATTCAAAGTGCCGCCAAAACGGGGAAAGTCCTGACCGTAGAAAGTCATCAGGTGATAGGTGGTTTAGGTGGTGTCGTGGCTGAAACGCTTGCCGAGCATCACCCAACACGGTTGAAACGTCTGGGAACTCAAGACCGTTTTGGTCAAAGTGGTACTGCCTCTGATTTATTCCGTGAGTATGGTATTGATGCCCATAGTATCACGGAAACCGTGAAAGCGTGGCTGGGTGCTTAGGCATTCATGCCCTAAGCACGTATGAGTCAACCACGGGGGGATGATACTCTGTTTTGATAGGGTTCACTCTCTTAGAGGTTTATCTCCCCTGTTGTGTTCTTTAACTTTTATCGTTCTTACGTTCGTTTTTTTTTCGTTGAGTGTGTTCTTCAAGCTACTCTCTACTGATGAGGTCATTGTGTTTCCATGACAGATCACCACGCTTCTTCCTTGCCTCAAGCACACCGTGTATTAGTGACAGGGGGTGCAGGGTTTATTGGCTCTGCCTTGGTGCGTTACCTGTTGGGGACTCATGAGCTTAAACCAGAGATTGAAGCCTTGCTCAATGTGGATGCGATGACCTATGCGGCAAACTTAAGTTCGTTGATTGCCGTGGACAGTGATGCACGGTATGAGTTTTTAGAGGGGGACATTACCGATGAAGCTCTCATGCAACGAGCCTTTCAGCAGTTTAAACCTACACTGGTATTACATTTGGCGGCGGAAAGTCATGTAGACCGTTCCATTGAAGGTCCCCAAGCATTTATTAAAACCAACATTTTGGGAACTTATACTCTGTTAGAAGTGGCACGCCAATACTGGCAAAGCCTTCCTAGTGAAGCACAAGAAAAGTTTCGATTTCTCCACGTTTCTACCGATGAGGTCTACGGGACGTTGGGCGACACGGGTTTGTTTACCGAAACAACGCCTTACGCCCCTAACTCGCCTTATGCTGCTTCAAAGGCTTCGAGTGACCATCTTGTACGTGCGTGGCATCATACCTATGGCTTGCCTGTCGTGACGACCAACTGTAGTAATAATTACGGACCGTACCATTTTCCTGAAAAGCTCATTCCTCTGATGATTTTGAATGCCCTTCACGGTAAGCCCTTGCCCATTTATGGCAAGGGAACGAATGTCCGAGATTGGCTTTACGTGGAAGACCATGCCCGTGCCTTGTGGCATGTTGCTACACAAGGGTGTTTGGGCGAAACCTACAATATTGGTGGACATAACGAAAAAACAAATCTTGAAGTCGTTGAAACACTCTGTTCTGTGCTGGATGAATTGCACCCTGAAGGGCAACCACACCGTTCCCTTATCACGTTTGTGGCTGACCGTCCTGGTCATGACGCACGCTATGCCATTGATGCCACCAAACTTCAGCATACCCTAGGATGGCAACCTCAAGAAACCTTTGAAACAGGCTTGCGTAAAACCGTCTCATGGTATTTATCGCATCGGTGGTGGTGGGAACCTATCGTCAGAGAAACGTATCAAGGACAACGTTTGGGGTTACTTTCTACGGTTTCCTCGTCGATGCCTGAAACGTTAGGAGTGTTATAATCCGTGATGCGAACACTCAAACGTAAGGGGATTATTTTGGCAGGTGGTTCAGGCACACGCTTGTACCCTGCAACGCTTGGAGTCAGTAAGCAATTACTCCCTCTGTATGATAAACCCATGATTTATTACCCTTTATCTTGTCTGATGTTGGCAGATATTCAAGAGATTCTTATTATTTCTACGCCTCGTGATTTGCCTTTGTTTCAAGGGTTGTTGGGGGATGGTAGTGAGTGGGGACTTTCCTTGAGTTATACCTTGCAAGAGGAACCTCGAGGGTTGGCGGATGCCTTTATTCTAGGAGAATCTTTTATTCAAGGGCATCCAAGTGCCTTGATTTTGGGAGATAATCTTTTCTATGGCTATGGCTTGTCGGGCATGTTACAGCAAGCATCTGAAGCCTCTAACCCTGCGACAGTCTTTGCGTATCGGGTGGATGACCCTTCACGGTATGGCATTGTTACGTTTGACCCACACAGTGGACAAGCCTTGAGTATTGAGGAAAAGCCTAAGCATCCTGCCTCTCAGTGGGCGGTTACGGGTCTGTATTTCTATGATCATCAAGTGTGTCAGTTGGCAAAGCAAGTGGTGCCTAGCCCACGAGGAGAGCTTGAAATCACGGATATTAACCGTATGTATTTAGAAATGGGGCAGCTGTCTGTTACTCGTATGGGGCGTGGGCATGCTTGGCTTGATACGGGTACGCATGATGCGCTATTATCTGCTTCCGAGTTTATTCGTGCCGTTGAGACACGCCAAGGACTCAAAGTAGGATGTTTGGAAGAAATAGCCTTTGCCAAAGGGTGGATTAGTGCTGAAATATTAGCCAAACAGGCGGCACGTATGAAGCAAAGTCCGTATGGTATGTATCTGGCAAAACTCTTAAAAAGTCACCAGCCAGAAGCTGTGTTACTTGGCTAAGGTAAATGAGGCGACGGAAAAAGGTTCAAGATGGATGAGGTACGAGGAAAGAAGATAGACGGATTCCGCTGTGTACACGTAGTACATAAGGAAGTCGGTTAGCTGATTGACGAAGTAAATCGCCAGATTGAGACTTTTTAGGTATCTCGTGAACGTGTCACCCAAGACTGTATCCAAGCACACAGCAGTACGCTGACCATCAGTAAAATACCCAAGGTAGAGGCTTTTCCCAGTGCCATGTATCCAAACCCTTCGGTAAATAAACTTACGGCAAGGGTTTCTGTGGCACGAGCAGGCCCTCCACCAGTCATGAGATAGATTTCTGCAAAGGTTTTTAAAGCACCTACGGTTGCAATGAGTGTAATCAGGCTAATGCCCTGCTTTAATTGTGGTAACACCACAAACCATGTCACCTGCCATGGCTTAGCCCCCTCCAAATAGGCGGCTTCCACGAGGCTTTCGTTCATACTTTGGTATTGTGCCACAATAAAGGTTGCATAGTAGCCTAACCCTTTCCAGATGACTGCCAACAGAACTCCTACCATTGCCCATTGGGGTGTGGTGAGCCATCCAATGACAGGAAGCCCTAGCAGTCCAAGGAACTGGTTAAACACCCCTGTTTCTGCCAGTAACACCTTCCATAATAACCCTGTTACCACAAAGGAGATAATGACGGGAATGTATAACAGGGTTCTCAAGAGACCAACCCCTTGAAATTGAGGCCCTAAGATAAGTCCTAAAAAGGTACCACCAAGGGTCATGGCACAAACAGTACTGAAGCTAAATAAGGCGGTACGTCCCATCATTTGCCAAAAAAGAGGGTCGTGTACGCATCGCCAATAATGGGTTAGTCCTACAAAACGGGGGGACGTGAGCGTATGGGTGGTATCATGCACACTCCACCAAAACGCTCCTAATAATGGATAGACCCAAAAAACCAGTAGAATGGCAAGACTTAACCACACCCCTACCGTGAATAAGGGCTGGTACCATCGGCTGGGATGATAGAGGGACAGTGGTGTAAAGTCAGAGTGCATAACGTGTGAAGTAGAAAGGATGCTTAGGATTTAAGAGGACATAAGATGCGGGAAGGCAAGGCTTAAATGATGTTTTATTTCATTGAGTTTGAATACATGAGCATACACGCTAAGGCGTGTACCATCCCGTAAGATGAAAAGGCAGTCTTTATACACCCAAGGACGAAGCTCAATTTTTATAATTGTCTCAGGATGATGATAGATGACTTCTGTGAGCGTTTGGAGTGCTTGTTTTTTCTGACGGGTATGCCATACTACAATGCCAACCATGACGCACAGCAAGCCCTCATAAGCCCATAGAGATTCTCCTGTAACACTTGGACGTATCCACGGAAGTAACGCCATAAAGAAGGCCCCCGCATACCACAAACGATACATACGCCCATAATTTTGCTCAATGTCTAAGAAGCATTGTAAGAGTGCTTCATAACGAGAGGCTGCGACGGTATCAGGTGTTTCGTAGCTCATAGTGAGGGGGCTTTGTATTGAGAGAGAAGACGTGCTTCATTAAGGAAGTCCAGGAAAGGAATCGACAAACCGAACGGTGACATCAGGGAAGCTATCCACATATTGAATCGTGAAATCAGGGAAACTATCCACAAACTGCCATTGTCCGCACGAATCAGGAAATGAGGAAACTTTCTCTACAGAAAGATCTTGAAAAGAGTCAACCTGTTTTACTTTGATATCAGGAAAAGAGTCTACCACTTTGACTTTGCCATATAAGGGGATACCCTGAAAGCTACAGTCTGAACCGACTTCAGCTTCTACGATGGGGCATAGCGTTAAACAAGCCAGTGTAATACCCACTAAGCTAAGGAGCCATTCACGTGATAGTTTGGTAGTGTGTTTTAAGGGGGACATGAACGATGCTCCTTTACTTTTGAGAGGGGGAATGCGTATGGGTTAAGGGTGTGAGGTTACTTTGTGTTTGATAGGTTTTAAAGACTTCTAGGTATTCTTTACTATAGTCAAAACGGGGTTCAGGTAAATGGGCTTTTAAGGTTGCCACCACTTCAAAGGCTTTCCCTGTATTCACATGTAACGGATAAAGCTGACCATCATGTAAACCGAATACCACAGTATCCTTTTTTTTAGGATGTGCATAGATCCAAATAATATGGGCATGGGCATATTTTAAGGCATCGACTACACGCTTCACTTGGGTATGATCTTTCACAAATTTCAGAATAAGCAACGGTATTAAAATAAGCACTAAAATGAACACAGTGCCTCCCACCAGTAGCATATCCCAGTCACTAGGTAGTGCGACATGCCCCATGAGTATCCCCATCGCCATGAATAAAAAAAACATCTCTAGGTAGGCTAACACGGCAATAAGCGCAAGCGTTCCAATGCGTTGAACACGTGCGGAAGACTCTAATAGTGTAATCATGTCTGAGAGAGGTTTAACACTCATCACGGGATAGCACTCCTTTCATTGGCGATGCTTTATGGTTAAGATGCACGACTAGAAGACACCATGGGTTTTGCCTGTCTATCACGTAACCATGTAAGGAGTAATGAGGCAAAAAAGATACTGGAATAGGTCCCTACCAAAATCCCTAAAAACATCACCAATACAAACTGACGGGTGGTATCTCCCCCAAATAAGAGCATGGCAAGTAAGGTTAATACCGCAGTAAGAGAAGTATTGATACTACGAGCCAATGTTTGATTGATGCTCATGTTGGTAATCGTGGCAAAAGAAAGTTTTTGCGTATAGTAGCGTTTCATGTTTTCACGAATGCGGTCAAAGACCACAATCGTATCGTGAACACTAAACCCAATCACAGTTAAAATCCCCGTGATAAATAAAGCATCAACTTCTACCCCAAACAATGTACCTAGCATGGCAAAAATACCGAGTACAAAAAGGGTATCGTGAAATAAGGCTAAAATGGCACAAAGTGCATAGTCAAATTGAAACCTTAGGGTAAGGTAGCCTACAATCAAGGCATAGGCGAGTACTAAAGCTAAAATCCCCTTACTTAAAATCTCCTGAGCCATGGTAGGACCAATGGAGAGTTTTTGCAGCTGTTTAATCTCATTTTTTCCAAAATGAGACTCAAGGGTAACATGTGCTTTTTTTAACGCTTGAGCTTCTGGCGTTTGGGTGACCAGACTGGTGCCTTCTACATTTGAAGAGGGTGTTTTTTGTGTGGGTACAGGCGTTTTAGGTGGGTGGGTTGTCATGCTCCGTAACCGTACAGAAAACCCTTTACTAGGTTGACTCTCAGAGGGCTTTACACTATCCACACCTTGTTTTAATTGAACCTGTGTTCCTGAAAAGCCAGCTTCTTCATAGGTTTTCCGAATCCATGAAACATCTTCTTGGCTCAGGGGCTTTTGGGTACTAAACTCTAATAGAGTACCTCCAACAAAATCAATCCCGAGTTTTAACGGAGCATGTTCTGGAAGCGTTGAGATATTGTATCCCATAAATCCAAGCCCTGGTAATACCAGTAATGCTGAACTAATCAGATACCATGCACGATGTTTTACAAGGTCAATAGGACCCTGTTTGAGAGTTGGTGTAGTGGAGGGGGTTGAGGGCTGAGTGGTCATCATACGGTGGCAGTGATAGAAAAAAGGTGAGGGATAAAGGGGTAAACATCTTAAAAAAGTTTTTCAGGGATGGGTAAAGTCTGTGCGTCACGGTTTGGGTGACTAAACTCGACTTCTGTAGTCATCTCGTAAACTTGTAGGGGTCATGTCTTTTTCATGATACAGCCCCATGAGGGAGCGTGTGACAAATAATGCCGTAAATAAACTCACGGCAACCCCTGCTGCAAGGGTCACGGCAAAGCCTTTAATAGCTCCTGTCCCCAACCAGTAGAGCAATGCACAGGTAATCAGGGTTGTCATGTTGGAGTCAAAAATCGAGGGAAAAGCTCGTGAAAACCCTGACTCAATCGCATGGTCAAGCCTACGACCTGAAGCACGTTCCTCTTTGAGTCGTTCAAAAATAAGGATATTGGCATCAACTGCCATACCCACAGATAAAATAGACCCTGCAATACCTGCCAGTGTAAACGTTACGCCCATTGCCATAAAAAGGGCATAGCTGAAAAAGGCATATAAAATAAGGGCTACGCCTGCCAATACACCATACGTCCTGTAATAGGCAGCCATAAATACTAACACCAAGAGTAAGCCTATCATACCCGCATATAGGCTTTGCGTTAAAGAAGCCATCCCGAGTAGAGGTCCTACGGCATTTTCTTCAATTAAACTGACCGAAACAGGTAATGCACCCGCATTCAAAAGTCCAGCCAGCTCTTTCGCTTCTGTTTTATCAAAGTCGCCCGAAATAGTGCCTGAACCTTCTAAAATAGGTTCTTTTACCGAAGGTGCTGAAATCAGCTGATTGTCAAACACAATGGCGATAGGCTCTTTTTTGGGTGCTAATTTGGCTGTGAGGTCTCCAAATCGGTCGGTACCTTGGGCATTGAGTGTAAAATGGACTTCCCATCCAGAAGGCGTTTGAACACTGGGAACCGCCTCAGCACTTGAAAGATCTTTTCCTGAAACGCCACTGTCTACAAGGGTTTTACCATCTTTACCCCCATATATTTTGAAACTCAGGTTTCCTACTTTCCCTAACATGTTTTTGGCTTGCTCGGGGTCACTAATACCAGGGATTTCTACCAATAACCTATCTTGCCCTACACGCTGTACCACAGACTCTGAAACGCCTAAAGCATTGACACGGCGTTCAATCACACCCTGCAAGCTTTCCATCACCTTGCTGGTGATTTTGGGTACCTCTTTGGTTGGTTCAGCTTGCAAGGTGAGTCGAATACCGCCTTGTAAATCTAAGCCTAACCGAGGCGCTTTAAACTGTGTGGTTTTCACATCAAACACACTAAAAAACGTTAAAACAACAACACCCAATACAAGGGCAAACATGGTTTTAGGTTGTTTGATGGAGAATATCATCTCAAAAGCACTTTGCTAGTTCTAAAACAATAAGACGATAGATACACAACATAGGAGCCTCACGATTGCCCTGCTTTGACATGATACACCCTTGAGAAAAACAGTACTACCACACTGTAGTATCAGCGTAAAACGGGATGAGGCGTAAGGTTAAACAATTGTTTTTACAACATTAAGTAAAAGTAGGGCTATTATAGCATAAGCGTGTAGCAAGTCCCAAGCCTTCTCACCCTTTTTCCATTAAATAGACCAGCTACCGTGTGTGTTAAAGCTCGTTCAGTGAAGGCTTTTGAGTGATTCATCGTATGGTGTATGTGAAAGAGAGGAATCTTTAGTTCGTTCCGTAAAGAGGGGACTCTTGGAGATAGGGTTTGGGGACTGTATCTAACAGATGATTTTTTTCTCTCGTTTAGAGAAAGGAGCTTAAACGACTTGTATACTTAAAAATACATTGAATGACGAAGTCCATGTCATAGTCTTGATGTCTTTCTGCATGAGAAAATAGGAGTGATAGCCTTCATGATGATGTTCATTGATCCCTTTATTACTGCGATGAACAGCCATAAGGCAGCCCAAGAATGGTTTGGGGCAATGTCTCAAAACGTTGGGAATATGTATACCATGGGGTATAAACAAAAAGTCGCTCAATTTGGCGATTTCCTTAACGGGGTTTATATGAATCGTATCGCCATTGATGCAGGGCAGGGGAATAGTTTTCCTGGGAAATCAGACACAAACTTATATGTTGAAGGCAGTGGTTGGTTTATGGTGCGTAAACCTGATGGTGCCACACGCTTTACTCGTATTGGAGACTTTAAATTGAACGGAGAAGGAACCCTAGTGAATGAAGCAGGTTGGAAAGTACAGGGGTATCTTTTAGGCGATGATGGTGCCATGGTAGATACGGGTAATGCTGCCACACCTCAAAGCCTGAGTAAGGCACCGCCTGGGTTTGCGAAAAGTCACAGTAAGGGTGATGTCTTTGATATGCCTACGACAGAGATTAGTTTATGGGTAGACCCTAGTAATGGTAAGTTTTTTGGTAAGTATGATGAATATAAAATTAAAGCAGATGGTACCATTGTAGGGGTTGCAAATAAAGGAAAGCTTACCGTCCCCTTGTATAAGGTTGCCTTAGCACGATTTCAAAACCCTGACGGTCTTCGGGAAATTGAAGATAACATGTTTATTCCTTCTGCCATGTCAGGGGAACCCATCAAAGGAGACACGGGTGAAGTCCGTAAAGGCTTGCTAGAGAAGTCTAATACCAGCGGGCGTAAGAATGCCTTATATCTTCAGCAGGCAAAAGCCCAAATGGAGATTTCTAACAAACTCATTACTACAACCAAGGGTATTTTAGATGAGGCTTTGCGTCTGATTCAGTAAGCACTTACGACACCGTAGGATGTTTACTAGCGCTGACTTGGGAGTGTCACGTCTGCGTTGAGCTTACCCTGATCTTGTGCTTTGGCGAGTTGTGACTTTGTCCAAAGTGCAGCAATATAGGGTTCAAGAATGCCCAATAGTAGCACGTTTGTCATCATCGCAGTGAAGCCTACCCAAGTGTTTGCTTTCAAGGTTTTTTGCTGAGTCAGCCCCTGAGGCATCAGGTGCTTGATTTCATCGGTATGTCTTAAGCGTCCTTTGTACATGAGTTGTGACCCAAACGTTTTATCAGCTAAAGGTCCAAAGATATACTTCTGGAGAAGAGGGGTGCCTAAAATCCAGAATCCCCATCCGCCATAACCATCTACGGCACGCTCACGAAACTCATTAGGTGTTCGAGAGTTTAATAGCCTCGACATAATGAGTAAAGCAAACCCTCCTGCCATTTGTTGTTGTGTGGTATGAGGGAAGTTTTTGCAAAAATCATAAGTACTTTTTAGATACTCTACGGTGTATTTACCCACTTGGTCACGGACTTGTTGGGGAAGCATTTTACGTATGACTTGAGGTAAATAGAGCTTAAGCTCTTGGGTATTAAAGACCCCTGATGCAGGTACCAGAGGTAACAATAGCAGCGGAGAAAGTTTGAGGGGTTTTCCCCAATAGCCTTGTTGTAACAAGCGAGTGTACCAGCTATCTGAGTATTTACGTTCCAGTTCGGCAGAAGGTAATGAAGCATTTGCTTGTTCAGCCTCAGATGACCCTATGGCAGGTGTTTGAGTGTTGGGTAATGCACCCGTGAGCGTGCTAGACTCACCAAATCGAGGTTTGGCTGTTGTCTCTGAGGCTAAAAATTGTCCTGAAACACCATTCGTGGTGCCTCCCAAATAGCCTGCTAAGGCATCGGAAGTAGAACCACCCTCAGGAGGAGGAATATCGAGTGTTGCAAGTGTGGGAATGGTTTCGGCTTTTGCAATAGAAGGTAGCGGAATCGTCTGAAGGTTGGCTTCTTTAGGTACAGTTGGGGTGAGGGTAGGACTGGCAGGTTTCTCTTTGAGCGTTTCACGAGGAATCAGCGTATCTGGGCGTGTGTCGCTCGTGATAAATTGTACAGGTTTTTGTACCTTTAACGCATTCTCTGCAGGGTAGCCTTTTACATGAAAGGCATGGTTCATGAAGCTGTTAATCAGTGCTGGTGAAACAAAAGATGCGGTCATGCCTGCAATAATACCCCACAACTGTCGGTCTTTAACACGGGTGGTTTGCTCTGCATATTTTAATGCAACATCTCCCCAGTAAGGTAATTGTGGATGTTGCTTGTGTAAAGCTGGCATGGCTTGACGTAGTCCTTGGGTAAAGCTATGCAACTCTTCAAGGTACGTGGGTAAAGGCAGGTGTGCAACCCTACCATCTGGTTGTGGAAGGGCAATACGCCATTCTTTTTTTCCAAGTTGGTGCATGAGTTCAGCGGACTTTGTTTTGAAAGTTTCTTCGGGTTGTGGGGTTCGTCCAAGTGCCAGTGAGACGGTCTCATGTAAACGCTCTCGCAAGCTTTCTTGAGCAGACGTGTAGGAAAGACTTTCTGAGGAAGGTTTGACTAAGTGATTGAATATATCATGCGTGATGGCATGAGAGAGTTTTTGTACAACCCCTTCAGCAGGGGTTTCTTTTTCTCTGAAAAATGGTGCCAAACGCTCCATGTGGTGATGAACATGGGTGAGAACTGCCCTAGAAGGGTACTGATTCGCAAAATGTGGAAATGCGTGAGCTTTTCCTATCTCATTGGCAACAATCCCTGACATGACATTGTCTGTTAGGATGGAAAAACCTTCTCTTAAAATACGGTCTAATCCTGCGACGGGGCTAAAATGATTATTTCCCCCCATGAACCCTCGTGAGCTATCTACCAAGGTTCGTAGAAGCCCCATGCCAAAGAAATCTTCTACAATCATCGCCCGTGTACGATTCCCTGCAATGACATCCATAAACTTTGCAATACGACGAGTTGCAGGGTCAAAGGCTTGAGACGGTAAGGTCTGAACTTGTGGTGTCATGTGAAGGGTCGTACTCTGAACCACGGATTCAGCAACGGCTGGCACAAGAGAGGAAGCTTGCTGAGAAGCAAGTGGTTTTGCGAAAGCTTTTAGCCTCGACAAAAAAAAAGGTTGTCCGTTTGGAAATGTGGTTGCAGAAGGTACCTGCATGGGAAACTAGCCTATGATAGAGACATAAAATTAAACAATAAAAGCATCTTTGAGGTTGCGGAAAAAGTTCCAATTTGTCGGGATGGGTTGATATAACGTCAATCAGCTATCCGACTTCCTTCTGTACTACGTGTACACAGCGGAATCTGTCTAGCTTCTTTCCTCGTATCTCATCCATCTTGAACCCTTTTCTGTAACCTCCTTTATACAGATACTCAATGGTATACAGCACTCGTGTACAATGTTTGAATAACCACCCAGTGACCTTACTTGTATCATAAAGTGTCAAATTTTTTTTGTGTTATCTTTCAGCGAGACACTTAAACCGCTGCTTGAGACAGGTATACTTAGAAGGTGATACCCTACAAGTAGAGAGCGCACAGAATACATTTATGAACTTGTTACAGTAAAAGGCTTTATGAAAGTCCACCTCATCGTAACAAACCCAAACCTATTTACCAATAAGTTCCTAGGGACTCGTTACTTTGTAACAAAGAGCGTCGTCGTTTTGAGAGCTTTTTTGGTTTAGGTGTGTGTTTAGATGAGAGGAGCTTGCGTTATTCTAGGGGTGCTTGGCAGTGTGGCGTTGGTTAATGCGATGTTTGTAAAAGGGTTAAGGCTTGCAGTGGATGGCATGGTGTATTGTGTGGTAGAGGTGTTTCCAAATAAGACAGGTGCAAGCCCTATGAGGGGTAAGTGATTAGATGGTGTAGGTTTAGAGGAGGTGGTAGTCTCTAATATAGTCTGGTGTTCTTGCTGTTTACTTGTACTCATCAACGGAGTGTCTGTTTCAGCCTGTCTAGGTGGATGAGGGTCTGAAGGCTTGGTTTGTTTCTTGACACACTGATAAGTGAGCCAATTATTTAAAAGGGGAACAGCACCCCCTAGGGCAATCCCTGAGGCAATCATACCTGCCCACATTGCCTTACGAGCGGCTTGATAGGCGGGGTGTTTGCTGATGATGTTTCGGTCTTGTGTGTTTAACGATTCGCTTACTTCACGGTAGACACTTGCAAGACTTTTGGGCTGTGTAGAGAGCCATTTTGGCATATTAGGGTGATGTTCTAAAATAGAGATACTGGAGTTTAGCCTTTTTTGTAGCATGTTTCCAACGCTTGCACTTACAGCACCACTGCCCAAAAAATAGAATCCATCAAACGCTAATGCTCTTAGTGCTGATTCTCGTAATTCATGTTTATCCCGACTGGCTAATAACATGGGTAGGGTATAATTGGCAAGGTCTGTGAGGAACACCACCATACGAGGCATAAACGTTCCCTCTGTGTACTCAACCCACTTTGTCAGCGGCTTTAAACGATGAAGGATGCTTTGCAGTCCCGTTAAATGACCTTGCTTGGCTTGGTTTACTGCGTATACCAGTGCCGGGAACCCTGTTGATAGTGCAATCCCTATGCCAGCTCCCGTCATCCATCGACGTTTTACATGAGCTTGAAACTCTTTAGAGGAGTCTTTTCTAAAGGATTCCTCCGTATAATTAAACTCTCCAGAAAATCCAGACTTCCCTGAAAAATGGTTTGAGAGAAAATTCTTCGCCACAAAAAATACATGTCCCTTCAGTGCGAGTGTTCCCATGTCAATTGCCATAAGCTGTGTTTTTCGACGAGCTAGCATTGCTTTGAATGAAGGGTTTTTCATTAAACCTTCTAATTGAGAGGAAGGTAACTGAAGTTGTTGTGCCATCCGTGAAAGTGATTCTTTCGGGATGTGTTGAGTTGAGGTTTTAGCGGCATCGACCCACTGTAACGGGATATGGAGTAATGAAGTCTCAGTTGCTTTTCTCCCTTGATGCAGGACAAGTCCAAAGGCTTGACGTAGTGAGTTTCCAAGAGGTCTTGCGGCATGCTTTTCAAGTAAGAGGGGTAAGCTAATCCCTAGTCCGAACCAATAAGCCCAGTCTGCAATGCGTTCTCCTCGTTCAATGCGATTTCTTGCCGTTGCAACACACAAAGGTTCGTAACCTAGTGTTTCCATCACCGCTTGTCCCCAGACCCTATTGGTGTCAAGCATAACAGACACAGGTAGCTGAGAAGAGGATGCACCAAAACGTGGTACTTGCCCCTGAGTGTTTAATGAGAATAGTGAGCTTCTAACAGACCCCCTGTGGGGTGGAGGTTTTAAAGAAGAGTCTAGTTTCAATGCAACAACCCTAACTAACCGTGTGATGAATGGGATACAATACAGGACACTCAGCGAAAAGGCTTTAACATAGGTAAAACGTATGCCTAAGAATAGAAATGGTGATTGAAAGGATAAAACGACTGACCAAAAAAGCAGGTGGAGATAACGCTATTGCTTTTTCAGGACAGCCCCATGGGGAACAGCATGGTACCTTACGAAAGAAAACACTTATTTAATATATAGTATCAAGAAGCATAAAGTATACTACAAGAGTAGTTTGAACCATACAAAAATGATGGTTTTGTTGCTTTACTTTAACGAGGGTAACACAGAGGGTGGTGAGTCATACCCCTCTCGTAGGGTATGTTTTCTTGAGGGAAACGACCATGGGTTACAACGTATAATACGCCAGCTTACAACCCTGATATACCATAGACATAGTTTGAGTTTACCCCATAGCGTATGGCTGTGATGCACCGCTAACAGATCTTTAATAAGATGCAAAGCATAGGCTGAACAGCTTGGATAAAACCTACATTTGGGACCTGTCCAAGGGTTTAAGATAAAGATAGAAAAAAATCGATATAAAAGAATGAACCCTTGAACTCCTCGTAATAAAAGCGTGATAGGATGCGGGAGCTTCCAAGTGGTTTGTGGGGGTTGTAGTGTGTGTGGGAGTGCTTTAAGATGAATAGGCATGGAAGGTTAAGCAGGAGGCTTAAACTTACGTAAAATAACACGTACACGATACAAAAGTAAGGTTTCTAATGCCTGAGACGATAACGTATAGGCTTCAGGGTATCCTACAATCACCATAACCCCCACCCAACGATGCAGTTGCTCTTGCTCCCAGAGGGGAAGATGTTTTCTAATAAGCTCCCGTAATTTACGACGAATCCTGTTGCGAACGACGGCACGTTTGTCGGTTTTCTTACTCACTATGAGTCCAAACCGACACCGTGCATGCGGTGAGTAAGAAGTTTGAGGTAAAGCACAAAGCAAAAAAGCCTTGCGTGTCTTGGGTAAACCATCAACTTTGTGCAAATACTGCACAGTGTCATAGGGTTTAAATCCAGAACGCATGGCTTTTTCAAATAAATGACTTTGCGTTAAGCGGACACGCTTAGGAAGCATCATCAAGGTAAAAGCTACATGGAAGGAGCTAACACATGACGACCTCTTGCACGACGACGCGCAAGTAACTTTCTACCAGCGGCTGTTGCCATTCTGGCACGGAACCCACTGCGACGAACGCGCTTTAAACGAGTACCTTCTAATGTACGTTTCATAAAACACTGTACCTTCTACTTAAACAAAACAGGCTACTTACAAGAACATGAAGAACCAAAAATACAGTTGTGACTTGCAACAAGTATACAGGTACTTGAAAAAAATCAAGGTCACGCTTTTGTCATTAAGCCCCAAACATGACAAAAACACAAGTGCCATGGCGGTATGAAGTTTCAGGGTGTTCGTCTTTAATGACTATGGTATGGGACCTGATGGGTTACATTTCACGGTGGGACACGTAGTGTTAGGTTTTGGGAAGTTGTAGCATTTTTTGTCTGTTTTAGAGAAAATGAGGTATACTTTAGTTTTGTGTGTGTATTGCGTCAGCACTTGATGCTTGAGAAAAGCGGAGATTTTAAACGGGTGAACGTATTTGACCAAGCCTTACTGTTTGTGATTGATGGGTTTAAAACCCTTACAGGGAGCTATGCTCTTGCAATTATCGGAATTACAATTCTGATTCGTGTTATCTTATGGCCTCTTAATAATCAGCAAACCCGTTCTATGAAGCAAATGCAGGCCTTACAGCCCAAGCTTCAAGAATTGAAAGAAAAGTATCCTAACGACCCCCTCAAGATGCAACAGGAAATGATGCAACTTTACAAGGAGTTTAAGTTTAACCCACTGGGTGGTTGCTTGCCTATGCTGTTACAGTTGCCTTTGTTACTGGCACTTTATGGGGTGCTGTCAAGCCCAGATTTTACCGCCCGTGCAGGGGATGAACAATTCTTGTTTATTAAGCATTTGTCTCATACCCTTCAAACCCAAGGGGGAGAAAATGCAGATGGGAAGTTTGCTATTTCAGACAGCGAGTCATTTCGCCCTGGTAAAGAAGTAACCTTGACCCTGAAAGAAGGAAACAAGGTTGTGGTAAAGGCAGTTAAAAACCCTCAAAAACCTTTGTTACAACGTCCTAACCCTGTGCTTCCTGGCGATAAAGTCACGCTTGCGTTACGCTTGACTGACTTAGGATTGTCTGAAGATTATGTTGACCGTATTAAAAGTGCCAAGGTGCCTGTGATTTCTTCTCGTGGGCATGAACTTGAAATGCTGACCTTTACGCCCACCGTGAAGTACGCCATGCTTCAAACCACTGCGGCTACTGATGCGGGGCATAATAAAGTCAATACGGATGTTCTGATTTTAATTGCGATTTACGGGGCTTTGACACTGATATACCAACGCCAAATGAAATCACAAACGCCTCAACCTTCAGGTAATGATATGGCTGCCAAACAAGCCCAACTCATGAGCAACCTTTTACCGCTGATGTTTTTAGTCATGATGGTGCTTATCCCCATTCCTGCGGGTGTCTTGCTGTATCTCATTGTTACCATGGTCATGATGAGCTTACAGACCTATATGCTTTCCAAAGAGCCTGAGCCTTCTGTACCTTCGGCGACTTCTGAGGGGGCATCCTCTGCGAAAGCTTCTGGTAAAGTGATTGACCTACCTTCCCCTTAAGGGGTGTAAGGTTTGCTTCCCTCTAGTGCTTTTAATGCCTATGGTAACACGTGTTACATAAGGTAAAAAGTGATAGAGGGAGCTTTCATGTGAAAAAAGACTTCTTGTGAAGTGAAAGCGTTTTTGTGTTTGAGTTTATTGTATCTTGCTGTATGGAATGGTTCGACTGATGATGATGCTCTCTGCGAATAAAGCGTTCTGGTCTCCTCTTGAAGTGGCACAGGCACATTATGCCCAGCTTCCCGAACAAATAAAACGAGTACGTGATGTATTAGGACGTAGTGCCTTAACAGCTGCCGAAAAAGCGGTGTTGTCTCACCTTGACCCTCAGCTTGGGTTTCAGCAAGACATTGTGCGTGGACATTCTATGTTACGTCTGCGTCCTGACCGTGTTGCGATGCAAGATGCTACGGCTCAAATGGCGATTCTCCAGTTTATGCAGGCAGGACGTAGCCAAGTAGCGGTTCCTTCCAGTGTCCATTGCGACCACTTGATTCGTGGACAATCAGGGGCAAAAGAGGACATGGAGCGTGCCATTCAAGAAAATAAAGAAGTGTATGCGTTCCTTAAGTCTGCGGCTGCCCGTTACGGCATGGGCTTTTGGGAGCCAGGAAGTGGTATTATCCACCAAGTGGTGCTTGAAAAATATGCTTTCCCTGGCGGGTTAATGATTGGGACTGATAGCCACACCCCTAACGCAGGGGGCTTAGGCATG
>JBJTUH010000156.1:0-52019 GCA_046080605.1 Vampirovibrionales bacterium | reverse complement strand
GTAAAAGCGACGCTAACAATCTTCTTTACCCCTCATTGGCAACAGTATCTATACTAAATCACCAACGCCTTATTTATTAATGCAATAAATAAACATTAAGCTTGACAAACCTTTATCTCTATTGCTATAGTACTATTATGGAAATGCGTTGCTCATAAACAGTGAAACGTTTATAGCGTTTCATAGCGTTGGGTTGTGTATGTTGCACTCTTAGCCCTATCACGCTCTCTTGCATAGCTCTCTTTTTCCTTCTGACTGTGATGTATAAATGCAATGATAAACCCAACCCTTTGTTTTATAGGGTGTTATCTACCTTTTTTGTAGATGGTTTACCATTCCTATTTCGCCTAAAGGCACCGTATTTTAGGTTTGTTTTCTGTAAAGACCCAATCCCCCAAAATTTGACGCATAGCAAGCATTATTTATGTCATGGTATGCCGACGGTTTTGGGGTTTTTTTTATTGAAGGGTTTTTAGTGTATCATGAGTTTCAGAAGCCTTTCAACGCTCTTTTGCACAATGTAAAATCATGTAAACATTTTACGCATGCCTGAACGTAACCAGGAAACCTAAAGGCTTCTTTTCTCCCTTTTTTGTGCTTCTCTACGCCCATGAACCTTTGTTCCACGTCTACATCATCATTACCCTCCCTTCAAGAAGGGTTGTGTTTGGTAGGCGCAAGTCAAGGTATTGGTAAAGCCATCATTGAACATTGGTTAGAGCATCCTGAAGCCTTCCCCTCTTATCAAGTGGTTTTACTCTGCGGGCGTAATACAGAAGCGTTAAAACACCTTGAAGCACGTATTCAGGCACGTTATCCTTTGTGTCAGGTGCAGTGTATCACGCAATGTATTACGGACACCGCTCAAACGGCTCAAACCCTTTTAGCTGCCATCCAGCCATGGGCAAGCTTGCATTGGCAATGCGTCTGTAATGCAGGCATATGTCTTGAGCAAGCCTTGTTCACAGAACATACATTGGAAGAGGTGATGCGTACCTTTCAGGTGAATACCTTAGGGGTCAGTGCTGTGATTCACACTTGGTTGAAGTTTTGGAGTACCACTGAGACGTATGGCGATGTGCTGGTGGTGAATTCCATGGCGGGTTTAAGTTCAGAGCCTTACTGGAGTGCGTATAGTGCAAGTAAACATGCCCTACGTGCCTTGATGGAAGCACTCACCCATGAACGTCATCCCGACAGTAAGGTACGTTTCATGAGCCTTTACCCTGGTGCGGTGCGTACAGCCATGTGGCCTGAAGAAGAAACTCATGCCCTTCAGCCCCATGAAATCATGGCACCTGAAGAGGTGGCACAGACCATTGCTTGGATGCTTCGTACCCCCTCTCATCTTTGTGTGTCTCAGGTCACGATGAATGCCACTCAAGCACGGTTATAACCTCCCCTTGCCTGTGTGCTGTGATGCGTGAACACTCCCTACACTAAAGGCACCTTCAACCGTGCAAACTTATGACTAGAAAGGCGTTTCCAGCCATGGCGGGTGTGTCTCTTACGTACGGTATGTATCCTAGTATGCGCTTACTAGTAGCCTACTGTACCCTTTGGGCAGCTTTGAAAGCTCTGACAATAGCGTATGTACCCCAAAGTTTCCCCCTGTTACAAACACCTTAAAAAAGGCATTTTCTAGGGCTATCAATCACATTGCAATGGGTGTATTCTAAAAGTTTATTGAGCGACCATTTACCAGACCCATACTATGATCGTACGAGTCATTGGTATTTTCTTTTTGAATACCGTCCCCTCCAGTACAATCATACTTCTTGCTTAACAACCCAAGCGAACACTGGGATTTAAACACCCCATGACCTATTCCGTATACCATATTCATACTTTCAAACCTTATGCAAGCTTACGCCTATTAGTAGCATTTATGGTTATATGGGCTGGGATTCAGCTCGTGGTACAGGAGCTTGTAGTATGGCTTCCCTACCTGCTACAGTATCGACTAGGATATATCCTACTTGCTCCTCAAAGTCTATGGGGATTACCCTGTATCACCGTGGTACTTATGCTGCTGCTGTATCATTTTGGAGTCAAACATCCCACCCCAAGGTATACAATGCCTAGTAGCCAATATCTTTGGGTACATTGGTTTTTTGCAAGAATGGTTTTTTTCTTAGGCGTTTTTGCCATTCTTGCATGTGCTTCCTTTGCATGGATTGACGTTCTAAGTACCCTGAAAGAGTGTTTAATGACCTTGCATAAAACACTCCGAGTGGGGGATATCATTGAATGGTTCCCGATAGAAAAAGTTCATTACTGTACCTCTGCGTTACTAAACTTCTATGTTCAAGTGTCTTCTTTACCTCAAGCATTTCAGATATTCATACGTCAGTATGGTACCCTATTAGTCATACTGCATTGGTTAAACTTTATTAAAACTGCCAAAGCACCTCAGCTTGAAGTCCATGATAACGTATGGCTAAAACGTTGGTGTATCGATACAGCACGCTGGCTACTATGGGGTGTTGTATGTGTGGTGTTATGGGGTGTTTTGGGAGGCTTGCCTCATGCGTATCCTGAATATCGTACAGGATTACTGGTGTTTAATAGGGTATTTGGGATGATATGTCTTATGGTGACACACCCATGGCAACCTACTAAACGTTTAAGGCTACGCCCTTTTTTAAAAGCACTCTACCAACCTACCAGAGTGGCTTATAATACACCTTTTCCTGTAGAACTTATCCCTAATAAGCCTTCTTACACTGAATTAATGAATACTATGGTTGAGTCAACATTAGTCCAAAAAATAAATACCTGTGCAACTATACTTTATCAAAGCCATTACTGGTGGCTATATACTCAATTAACAAGCTTGCTTTTTGGGAGTTTGGCAATCTATCATCTATCATTACAAGTTGGGTATCATTCTCATTACCCTGGTAGTAAAGGCCCTATTATACTCTATCTTATGGCTCTTATTTATCTACCGATAGGACCTTTTTTACCAGAGTACATGGTAAAAAAAATCCATACTCACTTTAAGTTACACAAGCCCTTAGCCATTCAAAATTATGGTGTTACAGTGTTTCACTTGTATACGTTTATATTTTATTCAGGCTTGTTAGCAATAGGTTGCTTGGAACTTCCTCGATTTTTAGAGTTATTAGCCATCTTTTGTAAAGAAGTATCTCAAAATACAGTAAGACTTCCCCATTTCTCACCTTCTGACTTCACTAAACATCCTATTATCACTAGCTTTTCGGCTTGTTTCATGAGTCTTGCATTATTCTTGCTATTTTTAGTTCGAGACCGATTTGCATTGATCGGTCATGCGAACACATTAGAATATAGTGACACCTATGAATCACCACCTAAGTTACTACCTTTGTGAGAGTTGCATTCAAGGAACAGAGAAGATACCTCTTTCTGTTCCTTGAAACGTCTATTATATCTAAGGAGCTTTTTTAGGCTCGGTGGTAGAAGGTAACTGTATTTCGTTTAAGAGATGGTTTTGAATATACTTTGCAAGACACATTGTGACACCTATTTCCAAGAGAAGTAAAAGTACGGGAGCTGTAGAAGTAGCAAGCCCACCTACCCCAATTGCAACAGTAGCACCCCTTACAACATTTAATAAGGCTGGCATGTACTTGGCGGCTGCTATGATCCGACCAGTCGTCAGCACCGCCTTGTTAGCTACCATCCCAGCAACTAAGCCTTTGCCTATATCTAACGCATTTTGTCCAAGGCTCTTTCCTTCTGCATAGTTCATACTTCCATCTAAAGTGCCTTGTAAGCGATCTAAAACCTGACGACCTATTTCAACTTCGGGGGTTGTACCTCCTAGACGGGCTATAAACTCACTCACTCTAAAGGCATAATTAACCATATCATGGGGATCAATTTCAGGGATATGATACTTAGTACTGATACCCTGTATCACTTTATCTGCAACCGCTTTTTGTATGTCTTTTGGCAATCGCTGAAACTTTAGGAGATCTTTTTGAATATTTTTCATCTGTTGCGTCAATTGTTCAGGAGAAATCCCTGTACTTCGTACAAAGGCTTGAAACTTCTGAGGGTTGTTGAGGTCTTTCTCCCACGCTGCATAGGCTTCTTGCTCGTTGCTAGTCCTATTAGAAACGTATGCTTGAAACACTTGCCCTTGAGGCTCTTGCAAGGCGGAAGGACTTAAAGAAGGAGAAACTTCTGTGTAAGGAGCTTCATGGTCAATATCATCAGGCAGTTTATATGAGGTTATATCTTCTAAGGTGAGCTTTAAGTAAGGGTCTTTGGGGGCGTTGTGCCAATCTGTCGTACTTAGGGTAGACTCTGGCATATCTTTCCACTCTGTTGCGAAAATGCTTTTTCTGGTGTCATCAAGATAATGACGATAGGTTAAAACCCTTTCTGCATCTTGTTTATCTTGAGGGGTTTGAATGCCCGTACGTCCAAGACGTTGCATTAATGCAAGATACTGCTGTCTTTCTTTACGATAGGCTTGAGCTGACTTTCCGTGAACAGGACACTCATGAATAGAGCCTTGAAAGCCGTCTGGGATAAAGACACGATGTCCACGTTTTGAGGTATAAAAGCACATGGTGTTAGATAAGCTCCTTTGTTTTCAAAGATCGAAGATAAAAAGAGAGGAAATAAAGTATGGTTGCGGGACGTGTCACACCCTTGTGTAGAGGTGGTTCATAAATCGTCCGTTTGGGAGGTGTTGAGGGAGTCTGTAACACCTCACCTTTTTAGGCTAATACAGGAAAAAAATACCGTATTTAGCTCACGTAAAGGATGACTGAAGCATAATGTTTCTTGCGAGTTTGCCTTACGCTGTCACTCGTTGTCATGGGATAGTCTCCTAGTGTTGACGTTGTCCGTATGATTCCCCTACACTAAAGGCACCTTCAACCGTGCAAACTTATGACTAGAAAGGCGTTTCCAGCCATGGCGGGTGTGTCTCTTACGTACGGTATGTATCCTAGTATGCGCTTCTTGGTCATACTTCGGGTCAATGCTTGATGCGTGAAGTCAGTCATAGCTCCTTCCTTAACCACACCAAGAAGCCCTTCTAATGTTGAGACAAAAACAATAGAAGAGCGTGTTGGCGTGAGCTATTGAAACAAGGCTCAAAGTTTGGCTAAAAAAGCTTCAAACTTTTGTAATGTTTCAGGTAGATTTTTTCTACCAAATCCAATCCTAAAATGAGAGTGACCATAGTCGTACACTGAAGAAGGAAGAATCAGGATACTTTCCTCTTCAACCAGACGTTGAGCCAGCACATCTGTTGAGACCGTGCCATGGTATCTTACAAAGCCTACACAGCCCCCTTGAGGACGTACCCAGTGGAAAGTTTCACGATGTCTTTGGAAAAAAGCGTCTAACAACGCAATGTTATGGCTTACAATGGCATTATTTCTTGCTAAAAGCTGCTCTTTCTGACTCAGTGCCATAAGGGCTAATAGTTCAGCAGGGGCACTATTGCAAATAGAAAGATAATCTTTCACTTTTTTAAACAAGGTAAGGACTTCTTTGTTTTGGCACGTAATCCACCCAATGCGTAATCCAGCAAGACCAAATGCTTTGCTTAAGACTCCTAGAGAGATACCTTTTTCATATAAACAGGCAATCGGTGGGGTCCAAGGCTCTTTGGGTGTACCAAGTAGTCGATACACTTCATCGGAAAAAAGCCAGATATCATGTGAGCGACACAGTGTAATAAGCTCATGAAGTTTTGCACTAGAAAGCACTTGCCCTGTAGGATTATGAGGGAAGTTGATTACCAAACATTTTGTATTCGGACGTAACGATGCTTTCACGACTTCAAGGTCTAATTGCCATTGCATTGCTTCTTGTAATACCACTTGTGTGATGCTTGCTCCTGTCATTTGAGGTATTTCTAATAAAGACTGATAGCAAGGTGTCACAATAATGGCATGATCTTCAGGACCCAGCAGGGTGTGTAAGGCACAAAAAATACCTTCTTCTGCACCCGCAAAACACAAAACATGCTCTGCTTTTAGGGTGGGGTAAAGTGTTTCAACAATGGTTTGCCGTAATAAAGGGTGTCCATAAGGCTCTGTATAATTTAAGGTTAAAGTGTCCCATAGTTGCCGATGCTCTTCAGTGGCACCAGCAAGGAGTGTTTGCATTGAAATGCTTTCAGCGTCTGAAGCACATAAAAGATACTGTGTTGAAAACTCATGGGCTGTCAGGTACTCTTCAAGTTTAAATGGCTTAAGCATGATGGATAAGGGCTGTTCCTAGGAAAAGTGAGAGAACTTAATACGTCGCATTCTCATAGTATAGCCATTAAAGCCATACCATGTCATGGTGTTTATGTGCGACTGAGCTTCTTGGGTACTTTAAAAACGTCTTATCCCCATAAGGAACATGCCTCTTTAGTCCACATGGCATATCCTTTATCCTGATTCATCTAAATAAACGATTAACTTTCTGATAGCCTCTGCCGAAACCATCATCATAGCGTACAATGATGCTTATTCAAGAAGAGTTTGTATGTTTTGCTTGGTTCCAAAATCTCTCCGTACCTTCTTATAAGGGTTTAAAAGGATAAAGGATATTCCCACTATGATGAGTTCAGATAAACCTTTCTGGCATGTCACGCAGGTAGAAGACTGGTATGTGTTGGAACTCTCCGACAATCATATCGACTTTCGTAATGTAGATATTCTCAAGAAAAGCATTCAAAGCAACGTCGATGCCAAGAAAAACCACGTCATTCTCAATTTATCTCAAGTGAGCTTCGTGGATAGTTCAGGCTTAGGGGCTATTTTATATTGTAAAAAAGCCTTGGAAGCTTCAGGTGGCAAACTTATTTTAAGCAACTTGCAAACCTACGTTCAAAACTTGGTCAAACTGACACACCTAGATAAAGCCATTTCCATTTACGATACCGCTTCCAATGCAACCCTTGATGTTGCAGGGCAAGCTATTGGCTAAGGCTAGGGTGTTCTAACGTTGGTGGGGTTTGATGCCATGGTGTTCAAGCTTTCTGAGTGTTAGTTTCCTTTTGCAAACACCCCTGATGGTACAGTTTTTGTATCATCAGGGGTGTTTGTGTGTTTGCTAGGGGCGTTTCATGTAGTAGGGCCACACCAGCCAGGGCTTATGACCATGACGAAACACTTTTACAAGACCTTTACCCATACGAACACTGAATAACTGCTGAAAGTTCCCCTCCATCCGAGGCAGTGGCATGGCGGAGCCTGACTCATTTAAAAGGGTCATTGCTGGACTATAGGTAGGGTCACCCGCATCCAATAGGGCATGGTAGCGTTGCTTAAAATAGGTACGAGACGCTTTTTGTTGCCTCTTTTTGGCGGGAGTACTGGGCTTGCTTCCACGACTGACACTTTCATGATGAATGGCGTGTACGGTATTGAGCAAGACATTACGATACCCCTGTTCCGTGGCTTTTAGGCAAAGGTCAATGTCGTTAAAGTCAATGGGGAAATGGGTGGCATCAAACTCTCCGAGGTCACGGTACAACGATGTTGGCAAAAGCATACATGCCCCTGTGACTGCCATTACTTCTCGTACACCGCGCAACCATCCCCATGTGTCGGCTTTATTGACGGGGTGATGCTTAAAGCAATGACCCACCTCGCCCTTAATCCCGACAGTGACCCCTGCATGCTGAATCCCCACAAAGCCTTGAGGACTCGGGGGATAGTGTAACTGAATCCCTACAATCCCCACAGGACGATGTGGCATCCACTGAGAAAGTCGTACGTGCCATGTGACCATGTCATGAAGCCATGTCGGGGTTAAAAGTTCAATGTCGTTATTCAGAAGTAGTAAATACTCTCCCTTGCATTCATGAAGGTGGTCATTGTGCATTTGGGCGTAGTTAAAGGGGGCATCATGCAGCACAAAACGTATCCAGGGGTGTGCCTCTGTGAGGGCTTTCATACACTGGAGGGTTTGAGGGTCTTCTGATTGATTATTCAGCCCCACAAGCTCTAGGATGGGGTAATGGGCAAGGTGTTGCATGACCGACGCACTACATTGCTGTAGTAATTCAGGTTTATCTCTGAAGGGGAGCATGATACTAACTCTCGGAGGCTCCTTCAAGGCAAGTGGCTCAATCCAAAGCTGTCCGCCTTGACGACGTGCCGTAAATAATGGGCTTGCCTTTGGACTGGCGAAACCGTGGGTACTGACTTGGCTAAAATAGGCATTCAGCCTTGCCGCATGGGTGTCAATGGAGGGGTCTTCAAGCGGTAGCGTAAACCAAGCACTACGAGCCTCTGTGTAAGGAATCCAATGGGTGTGTTTCATCGGAAGGGTGTGGGCTTTACCCTCAGTGAAATGATACAACCATAGCCCTATCCAATGCCACGCATCTTGCCAGTTTTTGGGGGCGTAGTGTTTCAAAAAAGGCTGTACTTTCAGTAAGATGCTCTCATGCACGCATAGGCAGGTGCCTAGCCAATTTTGATACCATAAACGCTCGATGCCCCCATTACGGGGCTGAGGTAAATAGACTGGGGTTTCAACCCCTTTGGGAATAGCTGCCATCAGGACAGGAGCGTAATACAGTGTGTCTATTGCTGCCTGTGAAAGGGTTGCTTTTAAGGTGTCAAGCCCATCAGGGAAGGGTAAATGGGCGGGCTTTAACACCAGCCATGGCGTACCTGCAACAGGATTAAGCTGAATCCAAGAGGCAAGGAGTGCAGGAAATAAAGGGGCTGAAGGAAAAGACATCGAAACACCTCGTTTTATGACCAAAGGGCATGGGCAAATGCCATACAACACAGCAAAGGGCTAGGCAGGGTCTCTTTCAGACATCCTTCAGAGCCTTCATGTGGGTATTATCCCACGAGGGCTAGAAGATGCCACCCTGTTTTTTGTGTGATGAGGTATTTAGCCTTTTGAGGGATGATGCTTAAAGCTGTAAAGTTTTTCTTGGAAATACTCAAAAAGTGCTTCTCGGGTTTTGACAGGAATATCTTTCCACTGGATAGGAGAGTCCACTGAAATGGCATATAGCCCTTCAGCAAGCACTTGTTGTACTCGTTCCCGCTCTTTTTGAATGAGTGGAATGAGCTGATGAGTGTAAGGGGCATAGTGTTGAAAGAGTAACTTCATCTGGTTCGCCCATTTCATGCCTGCTTTACGTTCTTGAAGCTGTGCCAAACGTGCCGTTTGCTCGCCCCAGTTTCCTTGAGCCTGTGCCTCAAGGAGCTGAGTCATTTGATGCTGGATATTCACCAAATAATGCTTGAGCCGTTTCAGGTTTAAGTTACTTTCTGAGCGTAACAATACGTCAGGGTCAAGGGTTTTGTACGTGGCAACTTGGTGCCATTCCTCATGCGACAACTGCGGACACAACACATGCAAGCGTACTGTTTCTCCTGGAGGGGCATGGCTTGCCTGTGAGTATAGGGCAAGGGCTGCTAAGAGTTCAGGGGTTACAGGTTCCAATGCCAGAGGTTCTTCTCCGTGAGGGTCTTCTGGATGAGTATGCTGTGTGGTATGTCGTTGCGTATGTGCTACGCTCACTTTGGATTCATGCCCTCTTTGTGCCTCTGAAGAAGAGGCAAGGGGTTCCTCTGGTGTCTGTGGTGCGTGTTGAGGTGCCTGTTTACTTCCTTCTGGAGGCAGTTGCTCTAAGGTCTGAAATGCAGCTTCGGGGTTTTCATCCCAGTGGGCTGAGGTCAAAGAGGACTCAGGGTGTGGGGGTTCACGCATCTCCTCTGAAAAGGACGCTTCAAGCAGAGGGTCGCTGGTGTCGTCTAGGACATCTTGGGTTTGTAAGGCAGGTAACGCTTCAGGGGCTTCCAACAAGTTTGACTGCTCAGGGTGTAAGGCAGTGTCTTCCATGGGGACTTCAGGAGCCTCTGTTTCAGGAGGGGGTTCCATTTCTGGTAGCCCTGAGGGCATGCCTTCCGCCATCCCCTCAAGGGTTCCCTGCGGATACTGACGTTCAATCGGGCCTACTTGGTCTTCAAATTGTTGGGTAAAATATTCAAGCCCATTCACGGCAGTTTGGTGTGCAATGGCTTGCATTTGTTCAGGGGCAAGCGTTTGTTGAAGCTCTTCAGGGAGTCCTTCCATGGCGACGGTTGAGGCAACCATCTGCTTGGTTTGAAAAAATAAATCTTGTGCGAGGGTCTGTAAAATCTGAGACAGTGGGTCGCTAGGAATGCCCTGTTGCCACCCGTGCATGGCGGCTTGAATCAGTCCCTCTACAAAAAGCTGAACGGTTTGTTCGCACATCGCATGGGTAAAATGAATGGGTGCGGGCGACTCAGGCGGTTGGAACGATGGCTCTTGTTGAATAAGTTGCCCCGCAATTTTTGCGAATTCAAACACCAAATTGGTGGTAAGGTCTTTAAACTCATCGGTCATGGCAGAGCCAGCAATCAGAGGAAAGCACTGCTCCATGGCACTGTTGGCAAGTGTCATGGGGTCAAGAGACTCGGGGTTTAAGGGTGGGTTAGACATCATCATCATCATCATCATCATCATGGTGTGCTGAAACGAGGGTTAAGGTTAAGTGAGAGAGGGGGCGGCAAGAAGGAAACGATATAGATAGAAACGGGGGCGTGTGATGCCTAAGAAAGCTTTCCTTGTACCCTACGACGCTGTTTAGAAGTGGCTAAGGCACTACTAGGAGCCACAGAAGGCACGCCCACGGCGACAGAAGGCGGGGGCATCGCTGCTTGGGTGCCTGTAGTGTCAGTGGGTGTTAGACCTGCCATGGCTGGAGGGGTTGTTGGGACAGCGGGTTTTCCTGTTCTGCCTCCCAGTGTTCCTAATAAAGCACGAATATCCTCGGCTTCTGGGTTACTGGGTTCGCTCATTAATTCAGGGGCAAAGTCATCCTCTAAAACGCCTGAGGTACGTAACCCCCCTCTGGCGGGCATGGCAGTCACGGGGGTGGTCACGGTGGCAAGGGTTTGCCCCATGGTGTTCACTTGTTGTTGCTGTACATTTTGTTGTTGCATTAGGGTTTGTAGGGCTTCGGCTTGTTGCTTAATCACTTGGTCATTTTGAAGTAGTTGGGTTTGCAGTTCATTCATGGCACGAGTTTGCTCCTGAATGAGTTGCTGGGTTTGTTGTTGCATTTGCGTTTGAATCTGGGTTTGAAACTCCGCCAAGTGCCGTGAAACCTCTTGCTGCTGTTGAGAGGTTTGTTCTCGGAACTGGAAAAACTCCTGTTGGGCTTGGTTAAACTGTGGGTCGGTACTGGGTGGCAGAATCTTGGTGGTTTTGGGGAACATTAAATTGATTAAAATCACCGCAATCAGTAACACCAGTAACGTGGTACCCGCAATAGCCCACCAGTTGCTTGGTAATTGCATCAAGGCATGGGTCAGTAATCCGCCATCGGCTTGGTCAGTACCTGCATGGCCTTCGCCTGCACTGCCATGGTCAAGTTTTGTGCCGTTAAGGGTTGACTCAAAATCGGTCATAATCACACTCACCCCATCAGGACGTGCCTTGGGGCTTGCACTGCGTGCAATGAGTCCTTTTAATTCTCCCATACTGATACTCTTAGGGACATGAGACTCATCCAAGGTGACGGCAATACTGATTTCTTCTACGGTTCCCGCAGGTGTGGTTTCAACGTACTGAGTTTTAGAGTTCTGATAGTTGACATCGCTTCCCTTGCGCTGATAGCCCCCTTCGCTACTGCTACTTTCATCCATGCCACCCTCTTGTCCTGAGCTACTCAGCAAGCCACTGGCAACGCCAGGGTCACCTTGAGGCTGGGTGATAGAGGCACCTGCTCCAACGGTTTGAGCATCAGGTGGTGGGGCAAGTTCAGGAGGTAAATAGGTGCTAGTGGCACCTCCTGCCTCTCCAGAGCCTGTGGCAGAACCTTTGCCGCCCATGTTTTCTTGAAACTGCTGTTTGGTACTTACGGTAGAGGCACCTGGATGATACCGCTCTACCATGGTTTCTCGGTTTGCAGTGCGTAGAAAGGTGCTGACCGTGACCACATAATGCCCTGTGCCTACCAACTTATCCAGTTGGCTCATCACCTTTTGTTTCATGTAGGAGTCTTTTTCCTCAAGCAGGGTTTGCCCGTCCGTTACGGCATCTAGCACACTGCTATAGGTATTTCCATTGGTGTCTGAAATGGCAACGTGGTTGGCATCTAACCCTTGAATGGCACCGACCAGTAAATTAATAATCGCCCGTACTTTATCCCGAGTGAGTCGCTCGGACGGGGGAAGGACAATCTGGACAGAAGCCGACAAGGGGCGTTCATCCTGTTTAAAAATGCTGTGTGACCCCATGGAAATCTGCACAAAGGCATCTTGAATGGGTCTAATTTTACGAATAAGTCTTGAAAGCTCGCCTTGTTGTGCGCGTAAGAGCTTAATTTTTTTATCTTCCCTAGAGGCCGTCATATCGCTTTTGTCAAATAGCTCAAACCCAGCCGTTGCATCAATTTCTCCTGTTTGTACGAGGGTAATCAAGGCACGGTCTTTATCATTTTGGGTGGCACCCTCTTTAAGTTCAATAAAAATGTTTTGCCCTTCTCCTGTTTTTTGTACAGGGATGCCTTCACGCGCCATCAGTGCCATGACTTCAATGGCTTTTCCCTCGGAAGGCGATTTGAATAAGACAAGCTCAGTGACTTTTAAGGGTTTGTTGCTTTCTTCCATTTTTTTTTCGAGTTCGGTCTTTTTAGGGCCAAAGACCACCATGGCAACAATCAGTACAATGATTAAAACCAATCCACCCCCTGCCAACATGACCATTTGGCGGTTTTGCAGAAAAGCTTGTATCTGAGGAGGCATCGAAAAAAAGTATCCTTACACAGTGTAATAGAGCGACATCATGGAAAAAGAGGCGACGAGTGGAACGGCATCGTACGGCGTGATGGGTTACAGTATCCTTCATCTTTTCATAGCTTATACGATACTGTGTTCTAACAGCCCTTCGCTATCCCCTCTATCTGATTTACACCAAACAGTGTAGTGCGTGGGTCTCCTAAAGTTTGAGGTACCGTTCGTGTAAGATTTCTTTGGCGTATACTTGAGACATCCCTTTCCTGTGGTGTTGGGCGTTGCGTGATGTTGTGTGAATGATCGTTCTTTCCTACCCTTTGTCTTTGCTCATGATGCTCTCTTCTCATCGTTCATGGTGTTATCGGTGGTGTTCTCCGTCTTGGGGGGTTACCAGTGGGTTGCTGGTACTGATACTCCTTGACCAATGGATGAAATACTGGCTGGTCTCTCTTCCTGTAGGAACGCTTGTGTGGGTGGTGCCTGAGGTTCTCCTTCTGAAATGTACGGTGAATAAGGGCATTGCTTTTAGCTGGTTTGCGTTTCTCATTCCTGTGCCACTGTTGGGTAGCCTGAATGCTTTACTGCTCGGAGGCGTATTGTGGTTTGTACATCGTTGTGAAGGAGGGTTATGTCCTGCATGGGGTAGTGTTCCCCATGCTCGCCATTGGCTTACCGCTGCGTGGGTCTTGATGGTGGCAGGCGGGCTTGGCAATATGATAGATCGACTGTTCCGAGGAGGAGTCGTAGACGGAATTGCTTTTGTGTGGCCTCGCCCATGTCCTATTTTTAACTTGGCAGATACTTGGCTTACGTTAGGATTTGTGTGTTTTGTGGTCTATGCGTTTCAGGCAATGCAAGCCCCTGCTCCCTCAAAGCTACCCCCAAGCTCGCCGACGCTTCCTGTACGCTCTTCTGTTGAGGAGGAAGAGGCCCTTTAATCTGTGTGCCTTTCACGTGCATGAGGGTACTTGCAACTTCTCTTTCGCACTATTTCCTTTTCTATGCTTCACTTCACATCTTTTTCCTTTTTTGCCTTTTATCATGCCAGAAACCCTTCTTCTCACGCCTGAAGCCCTTGCCCATTTGCCTTCTATTGTCTTCCCTGAACGGCTTGATACCCTTCTCCTACAGCTCTGGGGGGCTTCTCTTGGCATGACGCGCTCCCGAGTTCAAACCCTCATTAAACAAGGTTGTGTACGTCTTAATGACACCGTCGTGACCAAAACAGGCACGATGGTGAAACCTCAAGACACCCTGTCCGTGATGGTGCCTCCTGCAACCCCCTTAACCCTACGTCCTTCAAGCCTTCCCGTACCTCCTATTCTGTTTGAGGATGACGCTATGCTCGTAGTATATAAACCTAAGGGCATGCTCACCCACCCTGTGGGGCATCAAGTAGAAGACACGCTAGTGAATGTTCTCTTGGCACACTGTGGCGATAGCTTATCAGGGATTCATGGGGTGTTACGCCCAGGGATTGTTCATCGGCTTGACCGTGACACGGCGGGGCTTTTAATGGTGGCAAAAACGGATGAAGCCCATCAGGCACTCAGTCTGCAATTACAAGAGAAATCCGCAGGACGTACTTACTGGGCAATCGTACAAGGCGATGTTTTTGCCAAACAAGGGGTACGCTCAGGAGACATTGAAACATGGTTGACTCGTGCAGGGCATGCCCAATACCCTAGTAAACGTAAAGTGGCACCCGAGGGTGTGGGGAAATGGGCGTTCACGTCGTGGCATCTTGAAGACACGTACCACCAAGCCCACTATCCAGGCTGTTATAGCTTGGTGGCATGTCATCTCAAAACAGGACGCACCCATCAAATTAGAGTCCATATGGCACATCTTGGGCATCCTTTATGGGGAGACCCCTTCTATGGTACGGGGATTCATCAACAGTTTTATAGCTTACCTTCCTTTCCCCTGCGTCCAGAAGAAGGCTACGGGCAAGCCCTATGGGCAAAAGAACTCAGTTTTAACCACCCTGTCTCTCAAACACGGATGACGTTTCAGTCTCCCTCTTGCCCTTCTTTTGACCAATTACACCAGTTTCTCAGTCGCTAGAGGGGCGGTGCGATGGCATCCGCCCGTTCTCCAACCGTTTTCAAGGTATCGTCGCCAAGTGTTTTTTAAGAGGCAGGGTTTACAAGGGTTGCCGCAAAGCCTTCTCGTAGCATAGTGGCATCTAGTTTTTTACCAATGAACACCAAACGATTACGCTTGTGTGCGGGGTCAGCCCAAGGTTTCCCTGGTTGCCCGTCTATCATGTCATGCACGCCTTGAATCACGTACTGCACGTCGGGTAACCCTTGAATATTAAGGATGCCTTTTGTACGATACAACACACTGGCATGGGTACGCACCAGAAGTTCGAGCCATGCTTGGAATAGGGTGGGATGCACCTCACCCTCTAGCTCGATACACACAGGAGCCACCTCTGCCTCGTGATGACCGTGCAAATGGGCATCATGCACCGAGTGGGAAGGGTGATTTTGAGAATGGTCATGTTCATGTTCATGGTCATGGTCATGGTGACATGCTTCTTCGTGACACTGCGGTGTATCATGGGTATGGGGTATCCCTGCATGATGGTGATGGTGTGCTTCAGGCGTGACAGGTGCGTTGGACGTTGCCTGTGCCACGGTTGCCCAGCGTAAAAACTCAGGGTCACGGGCAAGGGTTTGTTCTAAGTTAAACCCCCCATAGGAAAGTAATGTGGCAGTATCCACAACACTATGGCGTGCGTACATGCGTTTTGCAAGAGGGTTTCTCGTGGCTAACGCTGCTTCGACTTGTGCCAAGGTAGGGGCATCCACCAAATCGGTTTTATTCAAAATAAGGACATCAGCGAACGCAATTTGAGCTTCACACTCTGGACTCGTCTCAAGGTGATGGTGTAAATGTTTCACATCCACCATGGTGATCAGAGCGTTCAGGTGTAGGCGTGCTTGTAACTCGGGGTCTCCTGAGTAAAAGGTTTGTACCACAGGAGAAGGGTCAGCCAGTCCAGTGGTTTCAATTAAAATATGGTCAAAGGGTTTTCCTGGGCGTTGAATCAGGGTCGTGAGGATTCTTAAAAGGTCTCCACGCACCCGACAACACAGGCACCCATTGTTCATTTCAATGATGGTATCAGCCCCTGAACCCTCTTCTAGTAGGGTTTCCTTGGTGTTCACGTTTAACAGTGCATCATCAATCCCGATGTCTCCTAGCTCATTTTCAATAATGGCGATGCGTAGACCGTGCTGTTCTTTTAAAATATGGTTGAGCAAGGTGGTTTTCCCTGACCCTAAAAAGCCAGTCAATAACGTGACAGGAATACTTGCTGGGGGGGGGGTAGCAGAGGCGTTCATCCAAGTGAGGTTCCTTCAGAGGTTTCCGTGTAAAAGACGAGAAAAAGTAGCATAACTGCTATTTATTGAAATATTTTAACAATAAATAGCAGTGTATCTCAATCCAAGCTATCCTACAAGCGTGAGGGTGCTTAAAAGGGTCTCACAGACGGCATCGGTAAAGGCTTGAGTCCCTATAGGAGAGGCGTTAGACTCAGCAGGAAGCAGGTCGGCGGTTAAATGCCCGCTGGCAAGTACCTGCCCAATCGCTTCCGTGAGTGCTTGGGCTGCGGCATGTTCTTTGAGGGAATACTCAAGCATCATGGCAACCGAAAGCAGCGTTGCCACAGGGTTGGCACTATCTTTACCCGCCAAACTAGGAGCAGACCCATGAATCGGCTCGTACAACGAGGGTAACCCTGGGTGCATCGATAAACTGGCACTGGGCAACATGCCAAGGGAGCCTGCTAAGACGGCGGCTTCATCGCTTAGAATATCGCCAAACATATTTTCTGTCACAATGACATCAAATTGTTTGGGGTTTAAAATCAGTTGCATTGCCGTGTTATCGACGTATAAATGTTGTACTGTGACTTCAGGGTATTCAGGGGCAAGGGTCTCTACTACTTCTCGCCATAACTGAGAGCTATATAACACATTCGCCTTATCCACACTGGTCAGATGTTTTCTGGGGCGACGCTGTGCCGTTTCAAACCCTAAGCGTACAATGCGTTCAATTTCTTCACGGGTGTAGCGTAAGGTATCCAGTGCTTCTTCATACGATTTCTCTTGAGGCTTCCCAAAATACACGCCCCCTGTCAGTTCCCGAATCATCACAAAGTCCACCCCTTCTAGGCGGTCTTGTTTCAGCGGGGACAGATACCCTAACTGCGCGTAAAGCTTGAGAGGGCGAATATTAGCATATAATCCTAATGCCTTACGAATGGCAAGCAGTCCTCTTTCAGGACGCAACGTGGCGGGTACGTCGGCACCGTCAAACTTTGGGTCGCCCACGGCACCTAATAAAATGGCATCGCAGGTTTTTGCGGTCTCTAAGGTTGCTTCAGGGCAAGGGTTTCCTGTGGCTTCATAGGCAACCCCTCCTAAAAGAGCCTCTTTCCATGTCAGTCCAAACCCATGGGTTTTTGAGAGGGCTTCCATCACCTGTTGTCCTGCCCGTACAATTTCTGGCCCGATACCATCTCCTGGTAGTAAACAAATGGTGTAGTGTTTGCAGGGTGTTGCAGAAGTCATAAAACAAAATATCCTTAATCACAGGGCGGAAAGGGAACAGTGTAAAAGGGGTATGACGGACAAGAGTATCCCCAAGGGAGGAGGGGTACCCTTTACTTATTTTACGGAAAACATAGTCAATGTGTCTTCCCGTGCATCAGTGTATGCTTTAGCATCAACAAGGTACCGCATTGGTTTTACCCTAATACTAGGGTAGGAGTATGTAACACGGTATCACGTTCACGATACTGCATGACACCACGGGAAACACACCACTTACAGCATAGAAGTACGACTCGTATGATGACCTATCAAGCAGGGGAAGGCTGGGGAAGCGTCTCTCCTTTGACTTCTTTGAGGCTTCACTCAAAGCCCTTTATCTCACGCTCACAAGGTGTTGTTGCTTTCTCGCCAACGGTCTTAGGGATGCAGGCTCCGCAGCCTCGTTTCGGACAACAGGGACAAGGCACACTGTCAGCTCAAGGGTTTTCCGTGCATGCCCAACGCTTTTTACAGGCAGGCATTGATGCGTGGGTATTTCCCCAAACATCGGCTTCTTCCGTCTCTCAGCAGCCTCAGCTAAGTACGTTTGGGCAACAAACGCCCATAGTGTCTGCGAGTGCTACGGCTGGCGTGCCGAGGTCTCAGCCACTCCAATGGCTCGGACACACCATTCAGCAAGGCGTACAACATGTATGGCAAACGCTTCAACGTGTGCCACAACAGCTTGGGCAGTGGCTCGGAACAATCAGTGAGCAGGCCCAGCACGCGTTACGGTGGGCTCAGGGAGAGGTTGCCAAAGGGATTAACGAGAAGCAACACCAAGGCTATATTTCTCAGACATACTCAAGGGGTAAAAACCAGCCATGGTGTGCTGATTTTGTATCTACCGCCTATCAACAGGCAGGAGGGTCTCCGTTTGGGCATCAGCCTGCCGTCAGAGACATTTGGCAATGGGGGCAACAAACACGACGTGCCTTTGAGAAAGGCACGCAACCTCCGCAACCAGGAGACCTGATTGTCTTTAATGTCGGAGGTTCTCCGAACCATATTGGTCTGGTGGAGCGTGTGACGCAAGACACCGTCTATACCATTGAGGGAAACTCAAGCGATGCCCTCAAACGTCGAAGTTATCCGTTGAATGCAAAAAACATCCGAGGCTATGTCCGCCCTGCCTAAGCCTTTACAAGCGTCACCCTTTGCCTTAACGCCTGTTTGTCTATTTTGCCTGTGGCGGTTTTCGGGAGAGTCTCTAATACCTCATAGCGGTCAGGCTGATACAGGGCAGGTAAGGTATGTTTTGCCATCTGCTTGACGGCACTCAGGCATGCCTCGTCCGAGGGTTCTGTGTCTTTTTCATGCCGTACAACATACGCTACAATACTTTCCCCTAGCTTGACATGAGGCTCTCCTATCACGGCAACTTCTGCAATGCTTTCACAGTGGGCTAAGGCATGTTCTATGACCATAGGGGCAATGTTTTCACCCGCTTTAATAATCAGGTCTTTTATGCGCCCCCCTGAAATATACAGGTTTCCTTCGGCATCGACTCTGCCGATATCTCCTGTTTTAAACCAGCCATCCTGCGTGAAAGCTTGCTCAGTGGCTACAGGGTCATCAAGGTACCCTGCCATGAGGTTAGGACCTTTCACGACAATTTGCCCTTCAAACGGTGAGGCTTCTTGTACGTTGGGTTGATAGTACCAAGTAGCACAAGCGTCAGTGCATGCCTCCTGTTCCGTGCTTCCAGAACCCGCTAAAGGCTCAAGTCTTAACGCCACATTGGGAAGGATTTGCCCCACCGCATGAGGCACCCTTCCCCGTTTGGGCGTATTCACGGCAAGCACAGGTGAGGTTTCAGTTAAGCCATACCCTTCCAATACCACCACACCCAGTTGTTGTTCTACGGTATCCAGTAACCTTACGGGTAGTGCTGCCCCACCTGAAATACAATAGTTTAAGTGCGGAAACGGTTTGGTGTTTGGGGCTTTTAACAGGGCTTTTCCTGCGTCAAGTAACAGTGAGAAGAAAGTAGGTACCAACGGCAAAACGGTGATAGGGTGTGTGTGTAATGCCTGTAAAATGGCTTTAGGACTAAACTTAGGCACTAAAACCACCCGTGCCTTCATGGAAAGGGCATACAGTCCACACATAAACCCAAAGCTATGAAATAACGGGAGTGCAAGCAACATCCAAGGCTCAGGTTCATCGGGTGCATCTAAGCCAAGCTGGGCGGAAAACCCTGCCATATTATGTAAAAGGTTATACTCACTGAGCGGTACCCCCTTGGGGGTGCCTGTGCTACCACTGGTGTAGAGAATCACGGCAATGTCTTCCTTGCTAGGAGCCTCACGCTGAGCGATGGCTTCTAACCGTGCGGTTAACGCCTCGGTGGTTTGTGCTTTTTTGTCTTTGAGGTAAAAAGTGATGTTTTCCCCCAAAGGGCTTAAGGCTTCTTGCAGTGCTTCAGAGACGACCTCCACGAATACCCCCACACGGTACGGAAACCCTCCTGAGGCAACCAGTGCCTGCCCTACCGTATGCCCTGTGGGGTGTCCTGCTGCCCCCATAGCGGGCTGACTTAAGAGCTGTTGTAACAAAGGAGCCTCTGCCAGTACGCCTTGCACTTGAGCATGTCCTAATACATACATCATCCCCGTGATGCCTAATTGTAGGTTCATAGGTACTGCCACTACTCCGAGAAGTCTGAGGGCATAAAAACTTACCCACCATGACTTCTGATTACTCAAGCACAGTGCGACACGGTCTCCTGCTTGTAGGTGCCATTGGTGTTGTAGTGCGATGGCAAGTGCCTGAGCTTCCTCACGTATTTCGGTGAGTGTCCAAGCGTGGGTGTCCTCATACAGCCAAGGGTGTTCCCCCAGAGCTTCCTCACTGGTGTGAAAACAGGTTAAAATAGCATGGGGTACTTGGGCGATAGGAGTCACAAAGAAAACCTCTTGTATACATCGACAAAAAACAGGACGCAACACAGCGAAACAAGGCAACCAGTCAGCCTGCTCTTAATTAGTTTTACGTCATGGATACTTCCTCTGCAAGCCCTCCTTCAGTACTTGAGAGGATATTCTAATCAGAAGCTAATCAGGTGTAAGGCTCATTTTCCGAGCCTTCAGCTTTATCTTGGTCATGTTTCCAAAGCTCGTTAATAACTTGTATAAACTGGAAAAACATGACCAAATACATTAAATACTCTAAGCATTGATTGATGATAGGAGGATAAGTGTTGTGTGACATGAGGATGTGTGACATGCTGTTAATTCTTGGGTTGATGTTTGTAATACTTAAGAAATATGAAGGCAACACAGCGTATGTTTATTATATGTTGCATTCCTCTTGTACAAGAGTTTTAGCACTTTTTAATAGTTTTTGCGTTTGTAAATCTTAAAACGTAACAAAACAAAAATAAACAAGGTAGCAAATGGCATGTACTGTGGTAGGGCTGGACAACGAGAAATAAACATAAAATAAAGCCATAAAAATAGTACCAAGCAGAACCAAGAAGGCAATGGTTTTGAACTGTGTGGCCCTACATACTCCTTAGGATCTGTGACAGTGTATTTTGCAGGATTTAAAATCTTTAATAAATACAAGTTTAGAAAATAAAAAGTCGCAACAGAGAACATGTTCATACTGAATGTATTACATAAACTCTGATTCAGATCCCCGCATTGGCTACCACAGCGAAAAGCCATGTTGAAAAAAAAGGCACAGAATACCCCAAATAGGGCAACTGCTGGAATTTTGGCAATGCGTTCCATGGGGTTTAATGAACTCCAAACAGAATGACACTTTATTTTAAGACTGAAGACATTATTCTTTTTTAAGACAAAGTCAATAGCTTAATGATTTAAAAACTTTTAAGCCTTACGATAGTTTCAATCATAAGGCTTAAACCGTATAAGCAACGTATAAAGAGCATAGAAGTTCATATACCAAGATGAACGCTCCTTGAAAAGCGTTAGCTTACGCTTTAAAGTTTAAGCTTTTTTCTAGCTTCACACCAGCCCATAAAGGGGCAAGGAATACAATGTCACTGCTAGCAATCTCTCATTAAACCTACCTATATAGGGTACTCAAAAGCAATTTAAACCCCCTGAAGCCCTCAAAATGAGCAAATGTTCTTGACCATGTTTTACGACCACTTTTCGAATAATCTCTTTAATGTCTGTAACCTCATGATACCGTTTTAAATGACACCGCTACAAGAAAAAAGCTTTTCTCAAGCGTTTGCCCGTGCTTTAATAATAGACTGTGTTTGTTCTAGGTTGTGTGCGGTGTTATTGTTGCAATCACGTCACAAAACATGGTCGTTTAGATCGCCCTTGATACCCTCTCTGCAAGAGTGCTGAAGACGAGTCTAAACCTTCTTGTTTCAACCTTTTTACCAAAGAACGCTCACGCTGTTTGGAACAGCTTTCTGTCAAGGGTCTCTATGTCCTTTCAATAAAACAGACTGCCGTTTCAGCTTGATAAGCAATGGGTTTTTTAGTGTGTTTTGAGTGTTTTGTTCTGTTCTACCTGTTATTTCTGGGAACCATTTGGTTATGACCACCGCCAACGGAAAAAATGATCTTTGTTGGATGATTGGTGGCCCTCAAGGGACAGGGGTAGACTCGTCTGCGACGTTGTTTGCTCGTGCCTGTAGTGAGGCCGCTTATTGGGTATTCGGGAAGCGTGAGTATCACTCTAATATTAAGGGCGCTCATAGTTACTTCCAAGTTCGTGTAAAGACAGAAAGTATTCTTTCTTTCACGGATCCTGTGCATATTCTTGCAACCTTTGACAATGACACTGCCGTGATTCACGGGGATGAAATCGTCACAGGTGGGGCTTTAATTTACGATCCTCGTATTACCAAGCCCGAAACACTCGCCTTAAAAGAGGGTGTCTTGCTGTTCGCCATGCCCTTTGATGCCATCATTCAAGAGCTTGCCGATGAGCTTCAAGTTCCCATTACGAAACTTGCCATTGTGAAAAACACCATCGCCGTAGCGGGTTCTTTGGCTTTGATGGGCTTAGGGCTTGAGCCTCTTGAGCGTGCCTTAAATGGTCTGTTCACAGGGAAAAAAGCAAAATTAGCCGCTTTAAACTTTAAAGCAGGCGAAAAAGCTTGGAACTTTATTAAAAACCATGAACTCTGCGGTGGCTTTGAGTTTGTCATGGCACCCAATCCTAACCCTCCTGCCCCTGGTAGCCGTATGATTCTCAACGGCTCTGTGGCAACTGGGCTTGGTAAAATTAAAGCAGGCTGTCGTTTCCAAACCTACTACTCTATTACGCCTGCCGTGGATGAGTGTATTTTCTTGGAAGAGCATCCTGAGTTTGGCACCGTCGTGATTCAATGTGAAGACGAACTGGCTGCCATTAACATGGCAAACAGCGGTGCGGCAAGCGGGATTCGTTCTTCTACCTCTACCTCTGGTCCTGGATTCTCCTTGATGGCAGAAGGGATTGGCTGGGCGGGTATTAACGAAGTGCCTACCGTTGTGTTTGACTACCAACGTGGAGGCCCTTCCACAGGCTTACCTACCCGTCATGAACAAGGTGATTTGCTCTATGCCTTGAACCCTGGTCATGGTGATTTTGCGAAAATCGTCATCGCTCCTGGTGACTTGCATGAGTGTTTTGAAGATGGCTTCCAGTCCTTTAACTATGCCGAAGCATATCAAATGCCCGTCATGGTGTTGGTCGATAAAGCCCTTGCCAATAGCACGCAGTCGTGTGAAGTCATGAATCAACATGGTTGGAAAATTAACCGTGGTTTGATTGTGGGTGCTGACCCTGATGTGATTGGGGATCCTCAGAAAAGTATCCAAATGCACAAGCGTTTTGAACTCACCGAAAGTGGAATTTCTGCCCGTGCATTACCTGGTACCCCTGGGCGTATCCACTGGTTGACAGGGGATGAGCATGATGAATACGGTCAGGTGACTGAAAAGCCTGAAATTCGTCTTCCCATGCAGGAAAAGCGTCAACGCAAGTTGGAGCTTGTCTTGAAGGAAGTGCCTCAAGCCAACCAGTTTAAACTGTATGGTCCTCAAGAAGCTGGCATGACCGTGGTGTGTTGGGGTTCTACCAAAGGACCTATCTTGGATGCCATGAAAGTCCTTGCCCTTGAGGGGATTCAGTTCAATGTGCTACAAATCCGCATGATGTCTCCCTTCCCCACTGAAGCTATCAACGCCATCCTTTCCAAAGGCCAGCGTTTAGTCCTTGTGGAAGCAAACCATAGTGGTCAACTTGGCACCGTCATTCGTATGAATACGGGTATTGACATTCCTCATAAAATTCTTAAATGGACAGGTCGTCCTATCTCTGAAACCGAGATGGTCGAGTCTCTTCGTGATGTTGCCCTTAACGGAACCAGAAAGGTAGCCTTAACCAGTGGCCGCTAATTCTACCCCCGTCGCTCCTCCTCCTTTGCCTACTCAAATGGCAGAGTTTGGTCAAACCCTTCCTGCAAATACCATTAAGCCTGCTCAGATGAAAACCTACGTTCATCCTGAATGGTGTCCTGGTTGCGGAGACTTTGGGATTCTTAATGCCGTACATCAGGCCATTACTGGGCTTGGTATTCCTCCTTGGGAAGTTCAGCTTTTTGCAGGGATTGGCTGTTCTGGACGTTCCTCATTCTACGTGCAAAGCTATGGTGTGCATACCCTTCACGGACGTGTGTTACCCTACGCCTTGGGCGGTAAAATGATTAACCCTAAGCTTACCGTCATTGCCGCTGGGGGTGATGGAGATGGCTACGGGATTGGTGCAGGACACTTCTTGCATGCGGGTCGTCGTAACGTGGATGTGACCTACATTGTGTTCAACAACGAGGTATACGGCTTAACCAAAGGGCAAGCTTCTCCTACCTTGGCACAAGGGGCTCAGCCTAAATCGTTACCTGCTCCTAACATCAACCAAGCCATTAACCCTCTTGCGATGGCGGTGAATGCAGGGTATACCTTCGTGGCACGGAGTTATGCCTTTGATGCAAAACACCTCAAGAAAACCCTCATGGCTGCCATTGAACACCGTGGGATGGCGATTGTGGATATTCTGCAACCTTGCCCCACCTACAATGACATCCATACCAAAGACTTCTTTAGTGGTACCATTGAGGCTCCTTCAGGGGAAGATATGCCTCGTACCTACTACTTGGAAGAAACGGGGTATAATGGCGTGGTACAAAACCCCTCTGATGAGGCAGAAATCCAAACCAAAAAATTGGCGGCGATTCAAAAAGCCTATGAAGTGGAGGACCGTATCCCTCTTGGTATCTACTATCAAGTGGCACTGCCCACCTTTGAAGATCGCTTGAAGGAAAACATTCCTGCCCTTCGTGAGCATACGCCCATCGAGTTACCCTTCTATGACCCTGAAACCATGGAAGCCAACACCGATTTAAGCGAACTGATTGCAAGCTTTACCATTTAAGGGCTTGCCATTAAAAGGTTGCTGACCTTGACAGACCTTCTGCCAACAGAGTGATTCACTCTATTGGCAGAAGGCTTTTTCCGCCTAGTGTGGCGTTTAAACATCAAGCCCCATCGCCTGATACACACTCAGCCACCATGCTTGGGCATGGTGTGGTAACTCGGTGTAGTATTGCCGCACTAACGCTTGCATGTGGTGCTGTAACGCAGGACGTAACTGTTGTTCCACCAAGGGTTCTTCTTGCTTTAACCAAGTGCATACGGTAGCGGGGAGTGCTTCGGGTTGCGTCACTTGCAAGCTTTGATAAGGGGTTAGTGCTTCCAGAGAAGCATGCCAATGCGGTTCACGCCTATAGGGTAATACGCTAAACACAGGAGTACCTACTCGGAGTGCTTCATAGGTGATACGTCCCCCCCCTGCAAAGGGTGGTTCAATCAAAGCATCCATGGCACGTAACACATTCAAAAACCGTGCTTGTCCCATGGCGGGTAACCATAAAATATGTTGCACCGCACGTGGTCCTACACGGTCTTCGATGGCTTGGAGCCATTTCGTTTTTAAGGAAGGGTATGCAGGTTCACGCCATAGCCACCGTAGGGCAAGGTTCTGAGCCTCTGCTTCCTGTATCACCTCGCAACACCATTCAATGAGTTCAGGCGAGACCTTTTCAGGATGATACGGTGAGCCAATCAGTTTCACGTGAGGGGCTTCGGGTAGTCCCAAATGCTTCCTTGCTGAAAGCTTATCCTGTAACACCATCGGGGGGTCTTGATGTGCTAGAGGAGGTATCCAAGGTAAACTTGAGGCTGGCGGTAAAGGGCTAAGATGCCCAATGCCTGTCAGGGTCGGTTTACTCCATCCTGTCAATTGTGAGGCAGCAAGCTCTCCATAGGGCAACCATGTACTTTGAGGGTCTGCCCCATACTCATCCCATACCAGTAAGTCTAGGGCATACTGTTGGAGTGTTTGGTAGGTTTCCTGTAAGTCTGCTGAGGGATGAATCCAGTCTTGGTGGACATACCAAGGTGAGGCCTCTTGCCCATGATACCATCCTTCCATTTGTAATTTACTAAAACGACTCCCTATCAGGGTGCAAACGTGTCGCTCACTTTGGCTTCCCAAAACGTGGGTGCATAACCCATGGTAATAGTCTATAAAAGCCTGTTCACGTCCCTCTGTCACCCAAAGTCCGATGCGTAGCGGACGCTCACTTCTGGGAGTCCATTGCGGGTACTGGTGTTGTGGCGGGGGGAGGGGTTTTAACCATTGCTGATAGGTTTGTACAAGGTTTTCTTGGTCGTCGGTGGCAATGGTATGTCCGTACCTCATACCGCCATGGTGATAAATGTGTTGGGCGAGTAAAGTATCTAAGGTAGCCTGAGCTTGTCCCGATGCCTGCCAGCGTGTGTATAAAATCTCCGCAGCCTCTTGGCGTGTTTGGGTTATTTCCTTCAGTTCTTGAGCATCCACACTGAGGCTAGGAGTCAGGGTTCTTAGGTTCCAAACGCCTTGGTTGGCTAACCATGTCTGTTTATCGCCTTGGGTTTGCCATATCACAGGAGATTCTACTGCCAGTCTGTTCAGTAAGGTCTGTTGTTGTAAATAGGCCTGCTTGGCTTGGAAGCTATCGCCCAGTGCCTCACAAAACTGTCCGTACACCCCTACTAAGTTCGCCCATGCTAACAGGGTGTCTTGTAGCTCATAGGGTAATGCGATGGGTTCAGCTTCTCGTGCTTGAGGGAGGTCAATGAGGTCTTGGTACTGCTCAATCCAACGATCCCAGCCGTGCTGTAATAGACGTTCGCACGCATCTCGCCCTTGCTCCATCCGAGCTGAATTTTTTTGTTGTTCCAAATACTGTAAATAAATCCACAAGCCCTTGCTCATGTTGGCACTCTGAATGTTCACATGCTCTGAGCGAATACCAACGTGTAACTCGGGGTGAGTGTCTTGCGGATACAACTGAGCGTAGGCGAGCTGTAGCAAGGCGTATTCACATTGCTGTGCTTCTTCCCCCTGTCCAATACTCCAGCACCATTGGGCGAGTTGTTGCCATAATTCAGGGGCTTGCATCCCTGAGGGTATACGGACGGCTTCGCTTAAATACTGTACGGCTACTTCAGTACGTCCTTGGCTGTAAGCACTGCTTGCCAGTCCTTTTAGCACATCCAGGCGTTGGCTTTCCTGTAAACTTTCTTGTGTCAGTAACCAATGGTAGTGGGTTTCAGCCTCTTGATACGCTTGCAGATGTTCATGAAGAAGCATCGCTAAGTTCAAACGGGCTTCAATCATCCGAGGGGCGTGGGCTAACACCCTTTCATACTGGTGTCTAGCTGCAACAAAATCACGGCGTGCGGTATGAAGCATCAAGGCATAATGATACCTTGCCGAGGTGTTTTGAGGATGCTTTTGTAATAGTTTGCTAAATCGTTCTTCAGACGCTTCCAACCTACCCAGCTGATGGTAAATCTGTGCCAATGTTTCCTGTGCCAGTACATGATGCCGTTGGTGTTTTAAAACATGCTCAATCACGGCAAGGGCTTCTTCAGGGTTTTTTGCTTGAACACACACCAAGGCACGGTGTACTTGCCAGTCCCATGCTGTAGGGTTTTTCAGTGTGGCAAATGCAAGATACTGTTGCCCTTCAGCGGCACGTCCTAATTGTGCTAGCGTTAACCCTGCAATATACAACAGGGTTGCAACATGTGTGCCTGAAAGGGCGGGGTCTTGAGGTTCCCACGCTTCTAATGCTTCGGGGGTGTTGACAGGGGGTAGTAATCCTTCCACATGTTGCCATACCCAGCCGTAACGTCCTTCTTGGTACCCTTGTACTAAGGCATCCACCCATTGCGGATTCGTATAAAGCCAGTCCATGTTCTGTGTTTGGGGCTGTGGCGTTTGCACGGCAGGGGGTGAGGGATGCACAACGTCAGAGGCTTGCGTACCCAAGGGAAAAGTCGCGTCATTGTGCATGGCGGTGGTTACCTTTATTTCTTAATACACCCCTTCATGGGGGTGACGCTTCATACAAAAAAGGACACCTCTTGTGGCGTGCTTTACGCCTCATAAGACATGTCCTTTTCAGTGTAAAAGGTTCTTCAAACCAGATGACCTAAAAAAACCAAAGTTCCTTTATTCGTGTGAGGTGCTTGTATCCCTTACCCCATAGGTTAGTGATTGAGCATATACACAATATAGCCAATGTAAAACACGGCGCCTGTTAAGAGCCAAAGTGCAGCACCCTTACGTTCAGGGCGTGCAAACACCGTCAGGTACATCCAAAGGCTACAAAGCATACACAGTGCCACATTCACCATTGCCTCGGTGTTCAGTTGCCAAGGCGTGAGTAATAACCCTACTGAGACTGGCCAACAGCTTTGAAACACCATGGCACCTGTCATATTGCCTACGGCAAGCGTGTCTTTATCTTGCTGACACCAAATAAAGCTATTGAATTTCTCAGGCAGCTCCGTGGCAATCGGTACAATAATCAAACTAAGTAAAAAGGCGGGTACATGAAGTTCTGTGGCAACTTGGCTAATGGTACCCACAAATTGGTGTGCCAATACGATAAGCCCAATAAGGGCAACTGCAATTTGACCCACAATAATCCCCATACTCGGAGTGCTTTGCTTAGGGGCAAAGTACAGGGGGCTTAAATGGCTTTCATGGGTTGCGGCTTCATCGGCTTTCTCTTGTGCTTCTTCCGCTTGGGCTTCTTGTTTAGAGGCTTTGAGCATCACCGTGAGGTACACAAAATACCATGCAAATAAAAAGAAGGCTAACCCATGGCGTACCAAGTGTAACTCTTGGGGGAGTAACCCCGCCCCAAAGGCGGCTAAATAGGCAATACTGAAGAAAAACAAGTCTCGTTTAGGGGCAATGGGGTTGATTTTTAACCCCGTATCCCTTTTCCCCCATCGGTTTGCTAGCGTAATAGAGGTTCCTATCACGACCATGCCCAAAGTAATGAGCATAAAGGGCGCACCTAAAATAGCCCCAATCCCAATTTCTTCCCCATGCCCATGGGTCACCCCTGCCTGATGTCCTTGGCTTAAGGTGGCTGCTGCACCACTCCCCAATAACGCCACTAATGGCACAATGGTTTCAGGAAGGGCGGTACCTACGGCGGCAAGCACGCTCCCCACCACACCGTCAGATAACTGGAGCTTTTCTCCTAGCCATTCCACGGCATTGCTGAATACCTGACATACCCCCACAATCAGTACGAGCATGACAAGAATTAACCCAATTTCAAGCGATAATTGCCCAGTAAGATGTATCATCGGTTTTATACCTTCTCTTGGGGCATGGCGTACACGTTCACCATGCCATTAAGATGCTAACACAACGTATTCACGTGAGTGACACACAGGGGGGTATTCACTGCCCCCTATGCTCTAGTGTATAACAAAGCGTTCCTTATGTGCATACCTTCGTGTTGAGCGTTCATCCCTACAGGATAGAATCCACGTGTCTTTCGGGTATAATAGAAATAATAGGTTCCTTGTGTCTGTTCTTGTATCCCCCTATTCTATGCCAGCTTTTTCTTTAAGAGGCTTTTGAAGGTTCACACGCCATGCAAGCTCGTAGTACTACATCTCAGGCTACTTCTCCGCCACCCTCAGGAGGGTCTATTCAACCCATTAGTTTACGAGAGGAAATGCGACGCTCTTATATTGACTATGCCATGAGTGTCATTGTGGGGCGTGCCTTGCCTGATGTCCGTGACGGGCTTAAACCTGTTCACCGTCGTATTTTGTATGCGATGCACGAGCTAGGACTTACCCCTGATAAGCCTTACAAAAAAGCCGCCAAGGTCGTCGGGGAAGTGTTGGGGAAATACCACCCTCACGGAGACTCCGCCGTCTATGATGCCTTGGTGCGTTTGGCACAAGACTTCTCAAGCCGTTACCCTTTAATTGACGGACACGGAAACTTTGGAAGCATTGAGGGCGATAACGCCGCCGCCATGCGTTACACTGAGGTACGTCTTTCTAAGGCTGCATTGCCTCTTTTAGAAGACATTGAACAAGATACCGTTGATTTCTCCCCAAACTATGATGGCTCTGAAGAAGAACCCTCTGTGTTGCCTGCCCGTTTACCCATGCTGTTACTGAATGGGGCCAGTGGGATTGCGGTTGGGATGGCCACCAACATTCCTCCTTTCAACGCCAAAGAGGTCATTGATGCCTTACTGGCGACCATTCAAAACCCTGCCATTACCACCCCCGAGCTTTTAAAACTCATGCCTGCCCCTGACTTCCCCACGGGCGCTTCTATTATCGGGCAACGGGGCGTACGGGATGCCTATGAAACAGGGCGTGGTAGCGTGATGATGCGTGCCACTACCACTATTGATGTGATTCCTGGTGGGCATGGTCGTCATGAGCGTAATGCCATTATCGTCACGGAAATTCCCTATCAGGTGAACTTAACAAGCCTCATTGAAAAAATTGCAGAGCTTGTACGAGACAAAAAACTTGAAGGTATCTCTGATCTCCGTAACGAGAGTGACCGAGATGGACTCCGTTTAGTCATTGAGCTTAAACGGGATGCCGATGCCAATGTGGTCTTGAGAAACCTCTACAAACAAACGCAGTTGCAAAGCTCGTTTGGTGTGATGTTCTTGGCGTTAGTGGACAATCAGCCTCGTCTGTTGAGTGTACGAGAAATCTTACACCACTTCATTGAGCATCGTGTCACGGTGGTGACACGCCGTACAAACTTCCAACTTGCCAAAGCAGAGGCACGCGCACATATTTTACTGGGCTTACTCACTGCCATGAATAGCCTAGATGAAATCATTAAAACCATTCGTGCTGCCAGTTCTACCGAAGAAGCACGCCAAAACCTCATGAGCCGTTTTGCACTTAGCGAGGTACAGGCACAGGCGATTCTTGAAATGCAGTTGCGTCGTTTAACAGCACTTGAGCGTGACAAAGTACAACATGAATATGATGAATTACAAAAAACCATTGCCCATTTGCTCTGGATTTTAAGCGCACGCTTGAATATCCTAGGGGTCATTCAAGAAGAGCTTGAAGCCTTGAAAGTCCCTTATGGGGAACCTCGTCGTACGCGCCTCCTACCTGATGAAGACGGCTCAGGTGATTTCACCATGGAGGATCTTGTCCCTGATACCCCCATGTCGGTCTTTATCACCAAGAAAGGCTACATTAAGCGGGTGTCGTTAAACCAATTCAAACGGCAAAACCGAGCCACTCGTGGGGCAGGGGGTATGAAAACCCGAGAGGAAGATGAAATGGCACATCTCCTTACCACTTCTATGCACGGTACTATCTTGCTCTTTAGTAACCGTGGTGTGGTGTATAGTCTCAGAGTCTTTGACCTCCCTGAAGGAGGCAAAAATGCCAAGGGGCTTGCACTCATTAACTTGCTACCGCTTCAGCCCGATGAAAAAATTACAGCGGTGCTTCCGTTGCAAAAACATGAGGGTGCTACGGGTACCTCCTTGATTATGCTTACCCAGCAAGGCGTGATTAAACGCACGCTCTTAGAAGAGTTTCAAAACATTCGTCGTAACGGACTCATCGCCATCGGTCTCAACGACGGGGATGAACTCAAGTGGGTACTAGAAGCCAATGACCTTGACAGTGCGTTAATCACGACGGCAAACGGCATGGCGATTCGATTTGCCGTGAAAGATGAACTTCGTCCTATGGGACGACCCGCCCGAGGCGTGAAAGCCATCGAGTTACGCCGAGGGGATGATATCGTTGATTTCTGTATTGCACCCGCCTATCCTACCGTACCCGTGGATATTCTCGTGATTACCAATGATGGTTACGGTAAACGATGTGACTTCTCAGAGTTCCGCTTACAGTCTCGTGGGGGTATCGGACTCATTGCCACCAAGTTTAAAAGTCGAACCAGCCAGCTTGCCAGTGCCTGTATTGTTTCTCCTGACGACGAAATCATGATTGTCTCTGCTCAAGGGATTGTGAATCGTCTCAAATCACAAGACATTTCACAGCAAGGACGTATGGCAACGGGGGTCAAGCTCCAGAGTATGGATGACGCTGACTATGTGGTCATGGTGTCTAAAATCTCAAGCATCTACCAACAAGACGATGACCAAGACACAGACGATACGGTCAGTACGGTACCTGAGGGATAGCTTGATTGCTTCCTCTTGCCATCAAGTGAGTCTTTTAACCTCTCAGCCTTGTTACATCCCCATGTAACAAGGCTGAGGTTTTTATTGCATTTCTCGCTTCTGCAAGTACCATGCAATAATGGCATCCCCTCTTTATGCCCAATTGTTAAACGCATTGTACTTTTATTTCCTGCTGTGTGCCTTAAGTCCTTTTTGCCCTGTAACGTCGGTAAAGCTCCTAGGTGACTTCCTTCCCGTTATGGTATACTTTTCTTCTTATGGCATGGGTTTTACACCGCTTACACATCGCATTGCTCTTAGGGTTGTGGCGTGTTGTAAGACGTAAAAAAGAATCCTTATGTTTTTGATATGACTCTCACCATGATGCCTCACGCCCCTTCCTCTTCTGCTTCGTCTATCGCTTCTTCTGCTACGTCTTCACGTCCTCTTTGGCATCAGTGGGTCGTACAAGATGATGAAGTCCCTACAACCCTTTCTGGCTGGCTGACACGTTACGGAAGCTGGGGGCAAATGCTTTGGCTCAGTTGCTTGGCACATGGGGTGCTGTTCTTGATGATTCAAGCCCAAATGCCCTCACAAACCTTGGTCGTGATTACTCTGGGTGCAAGCTTGCTCCTTCATCTGACCGTGATTGGATGGTGTTACTGGGCGTATGGTGAACGCTTACGTATTTTACGCAAGCAAGCCTATGAACTCAAGCAAGGCGTTGTCCCTGAAGCCGTTGACCATGTGAAACATCCCCTGCTCAGTACGGGGATGGAACAACAACTGCATTACCTTCATACTCAATGGTATCTTGAGACCTACCAAGAGCGTGCTACGCTGCTTGCACAGCTTGCCCATTCCGAAGAGCGTCTATTTGCCGTCATCAACCACATTCAAGAGGGTGTGCTTGTGGTGAATACCCACCATCAGCTCATGCTGCTGAACCAACCTGCCACCACGATGCTTTCTTTAGGCGATGCGTCCCAGTTGTTGGGGGTACCCCTTTATAGTTTTGTGGATGAAGAGGGCATTCCGACCTTTGAGGATGCTGTCACGATGCTAGAGCATCTTGATTTTTCAGACACCCCCCATTGGTCTACGTCGATTGTCTTGCATCAACGTCATTACCGAGCGGTGTTTACGCCCATGGATGTTTCAAGTATTGAGGCTTCTTTGTCTAAAGGTGCCTTGGGGATGCCAAAGTTTGCGCTTTCTGCCCCTGAGTATTTGGATGATGCGTTCCAACCGCTTGCCACAGGGTACCTCGTGACGCTTGAGGATGTCACACAACAAACCGAGCTTGAAGCCATGAAGTCTGGCTTTATTAGCAACATCTCTCATGAATTACGTACGCCTGTTACCACGATTAAAACCTATGCGGATACCTTGGTCAATTATGGTAAAGACCTTGATGCCACAACCTACCAAGAGTTTTTACATACCATTCACACTGAGAGCGAACACCTGAAAGAGCTTGTCAACGATATTTTAGATCTTTCCAAGCTTACCAACCCCGACGTAAAGCTTGATAAAATACTCGTAGACCTACCTGCCATGATGCTTGAGGTGGCACAAGGGTTTCGTTTGCGTGCCGAAGAAAAAAAGCTTTTCTTGAAATTACGCTATCCTGAAAATGTCCCTCAAGTATTGGTGCATCCTTTAAGTATTCAGCGTGTATTACGCAATCTGATTGACAACGCCATTAAATATACTTCTGAACAAGGCAGTGTATTAGTGCAGTTAAGCATCAATGACGCAGAAGGCACCCTTGACTGTGCCATCCAAGATACGGGCATGGGTATTCCCCAAGAGCATCTTCCTTATCTGTTTAACCGCTTTTATCGTGTGGAAACAAAAGTCCACAGTATTAAGGGAACGGGCTTAGGATTACACCTCGTGAAAACTGCCATTGAAGACCATCACCAAGGCAAGGTGTATGTTCAAAGTCAAGAGGGACAAGGGTCAACGTTTGGGTTTATGCTTCCCTTTTATCAAGCCCCTGTGGTGTCTGACGATGACCCACTTCCTATGACGCATCCTATGATTTTAGACGATGAAGCAGATGAAACCACGGCAGGGTTTTTACCTGAAGTCATGGATATTTAGCCTCTCTCCTGAACCATGCGTTCTTTTTAGGGTGCTGTAGTCCCAGCGTGTTTACGGCTTATACCTGTACTGTGAGTGCATTGAACTCACACACCTCTAGGCACTTGCCACAGGTACTACATTTGCTTGCGTTAATCACGGCAATACTTGGGTATGGAACCCCCGAGGCGTGCGCCGTGTTATGTGGTGGGTCAAGGGTGTCTCGTGCCACGATTTGAATGGCTTCTTCTGGACACTCATGATAACAAAAGGAACACCCAATACACTGTGAGGCTTCTACCTCTACCTTGGCTTTTTTTCGTTGACTCATATAGTATACCGCAATGCCTATCCCACCGATGAATAGCAGAGGAAGACTTTGAATCAGTAAGGCACTTACAGAAAGGTTAGGGGGCATCGTCATGGAAAAAGCGTCCTCTTGGGTCTTATAAGGGATGATACTCTTGATACAACGCACGTACATACTGGTGTAGGTCTTGTGCATAGGTTTCTTCCGTGTCGGAGGGTTTGCCTCCTAAGGTGACCATTTCCGTGAGTGCCTTCAATTTAGCGTCTAACGAGGTTTCCTGTCGGAGGGTGCTGTAAAGGGTCTGAGGTTTGGCTTCCCCTGCACGCTTCTGAGCTTCTGGATGGTGCTTTTCAACCCAATAAATCTCATGTGCCATCGCTGCCACACCTAACTGATGGGTGACCAGCCATATCTGATGCCACTGTCCTAAGCGTGCAATATAGCGAGCAATCGCAGCAGCACTTTCTCCACTTGTACCCGTGTCTACTTCGTCCAGTAATAACACAGGTGCTAAGGCATGTGTTGCTTGAAGAGGTCTTGAAGTCCAACTCCCCAGTAATAAAAGCACCACTCGTGTCAGCTCCCCACCACTTGCCCCTTGTTGCAGAGCTTGTAGCGGTAACCCTTGCCCTGAGGCAAAGCGCATCGTCACTTTATGAGGTTTTTGCCGAGGTAACTTTTCAGGAAGACGTTCAAGCGGCAAGGTGAGAGTCTCATCAGGGGTCCATCGTTCAAAGACCATATCAAACTGGGCATAAGGCAATGCCAGTTCAGGTAAGTGGGCTTGCATAAAGTGGGTTAACTGCTCAGAAGCCTCTTGTCTGGCTTGCCACAGCATGGTTTCTTGGGCATTCACCTTTTGCCATTGCACTGCAAAGCATCCTTTTTGGTGTTGCAAGTCTTTTTCTAGGGTTTCCAAAGAAGAAAGCTTCACCAGTAAGGTTTCTGCGTACTCAGAGACCTCCTCTAAGCTTGCCCCATACTTACGCTTGAGGCTTTTCAGCACGCTTAAACGTAATCGAATGGCCTCTTCTTCATGACTGCTCAAACCATCATGGTAGTGCCTTTGAGCGGTTTCTCCCCATTGTGTTAGGGCATTGCAAGCCTCTTGGGCTTCATCCCACCGTTGTAGGACAGTATCCCGTACTTCATCAGAAAGTTTGAGTGTCTTTGCAATACGTTCAAAGTGTTTCACCCATGTGTGCATTAAACTTAAAATGCCTTCTGAGGCACCCAAGCCAGCACTCCCGAGCATCACTTGGTTAAGTTCTTCTAACAATGCCTGGGCTTCTTGGGTCGTCTGATGTCCTTGAAGCGTTTGCTCTAACACACTATCCTCTTGGGTGTCTTGTAGAGAGGCTTGTTGTATCTCTTCGAGCTGTTGTAGCCAAAAAGGTTGTTCTCGATACGCTTCCCGACGTTGTGCTTCTAATGTTTTACACGCCTTATGCAACTGATACAGCACTTTACACGCCTGCTCATAGCCCTCTTTTTCTTGAGCAAGGGCTTCCCCTCCTAAGCGGTCAAGCCAAGTCAGCTGTATCTCGGGGTCAAGCAATGCCACTTGGGCATGCTGTCCTAAAGACAATACCAAAAACATCCTCATCTGATCCACGAGTGTCACCGTCACCTGAACTCCTTGTACACGCCACTGGCTCACCCAACGTTTCCCTTGCTTGGTGAGTGTACGACTGATGACCAAGGTGCGTAATGTCTCGGAGAGTGCTTCCTCTTCGTCCTCCTCTTCGGGTGTTTGGGGTGGTGGGGTTTCTTCTTCTGTCAGTGCTTCACAGGAAAGTAGCACCTCAAACACAGGATGTTGGCTTGAAAGATGAAACGTGAGTTCCACATTGCAATAAGACTGATGCGGTCTTACCCAAGCATGAGGGGCCTTGCCCTGTGCTTCCATACCAAGGCACCACTCTAAAGCACGCATTAATAAACTTTTTCCTGCCCCAGCATCTCCTAGAAAGGCACATACATGAGGCTTAGGAGTCAGCACAACTTCTTGCGTTTCAAATAACAGGAAGTTTTCAACACGTACACGTCCTAACGCACATGAGGTTTTGGGGACAAGCGAATGAGTCGGCTGTGTAACATAACGCACCATGGCAGAAGAAAGTTTCTATGTCCCAAACAGGAGCGAATGAAGCACGCAATACCTTACACTGAGGCAGATGCCATAATAATGCTTGCGTTGTGTCCCCCAAAGCCAAAAGAGTTTGACATGGCATAGCGTAACCCTGAAACCTCACGGGCAACATTAGGCACATAGTCAAGGTCACAGGCTTCATCGGGGTCATGTAAGTTCATTGTCGGAGGCACCACTTGATGGGCAAGTGCTTGCAAACAAATAATGGCTTCTAAGGCACCTGCTCCGCCTAATAAATGTCCGTGCATACTTTTGGTGGAGCTTACCAGCGTTTGCCCTGAAGAGGCAGCTTCTCCAAACACGGTTTTAATGGCACGTGTTTCAGAAATATCCCCTACAGGTGTACTGGTTGCGTGTGCATTAATATAGCCTACATGGGGGGCTGAGAGTCCTGCATCGTTCAATGCAATTTGCATGGCTCTTGCACCGCCTTCGCCTTCGTCGTGGGTTGCCACAATGTCATAGGCATCATCGGTACTGCCATAGCCTGCAATGTAGCCATAAATTTTGGCACCTCGTGCAAGGGCATGGGCTTCATCTTCTAGCATTAATACGGCGGCACCTTCTGCAATCACAAACCCGTTACGGCTTTTATCAAACGGACGTGAGGCGGTTTCAGGCGATTCTTTCGCCAAGGATAATGCACGTGCATTGGCAAACCCAGCCAGTGCCATAGAGGCAAGTGGTGCTTCAGCACCTCCTGCAAAAGCAACATCAATCTCTCCACTTTGAATCATTTTCATGGCTCTACCAATACAATCTGTCCCCGTGGCACAGGCAGTGGTGATACACAGGCTAGGACCCTTGGCACCAAACTCAATTGAGACACGACCCGCTGCCATGTTGGAAATCATCATAGGTACCAAGAAAGGGCTACACCGTTGAAAGCCTCGGTCAAAACAGTTTTTCATTTGAACATGAATGGTATCCATGCCCCCTGACCCCGTGCCTACGACAACTCCTACCCGAGTCATGTCTAGGGTACCAGAGATTTTCAAGGCTTCTAAGCCTGACATGTCCCATGCCCCTCGTGCAGCGGCAACCCCAAACTGTGCAAAACGATCCATACGTTTTGCTTCTTTTTTATCCATATAATCGCCAGGCTCAAAGTCTGTAATTTGTCCTGCAACCCAACACGTTTGATGTGCTTCAGGAATCCCCGTTAAAAGTTTAATCCCACTACGCCCTTGAGACACATTCTCCCAAACGGCTTGTGGGGTATGACCCACAGGAGAAACCACACCCATCCCAGTCACCGCAACACGACGACGAGAAACAGCTTGACGAGCAGAGGTTTGAGAAATGTCGGAGGTGGTCATCATCATGGTAGGGAAATCCTGCGAGAGTGTTTTAGTACAGAGCGTATGGGGTATGAAACACACAAGGTTATTCAATAGTAAAAGTCTAACACATACCTAGAAACACCCTTACGTGTGCTTGATACAAGCTACACGTAAGGGTGAACCAAGCTTAGCCTTGACGAGCAGTAATGTAATCTACAGCTTGTTGAACGGTCTGAATTTTTTCAGCATCTTCATCAGGAATCTCGGTACTAAACTCGGTTTCAAGTGCCATGACCAACTCAACAGTGTCAAGAGAATCTGCACCAAGGTCTTGAGTAAAGCTTGCTTGAGGGGTCACTTCAGAGGCATCCACACTCAATTGTTCTACAACAACTTTGGTTACACGCTCAAGAATAGAGGACATCATCATGGGGAACAATCCTTTGGTTAAAAAACGACAGAACACACACAGTCATAAAACATAGGAAACACAACGTATTATTTCACGACCATGCGTAAAGACAAGCACGGTATAAACCATGACGCATCAAGCGTATGCTTTTCATTGAACCAAAAACACGCCTAAACGGCTAGCTTTTCTTACAATGCAAGCCCACCGTCTATTAAAAACACCTGCCCTGTAATATAGCTTCCTTTTGTGGCAAGGAATCCTACCATTTCAGCAATATCTTCAGGGTGTCCCATCCGTTTAATGGCAAGTCGTTCTTTAAAGGCTTCGGTATCTAATCCGTGGGTCATATCGGTTTGAATAAATCCAGGAGCAATGGCGTTGACATTAATTTGACGGCTCCCCAATTCTTTGGCAAGTGATTTGGTCATGCCAATCAGCCCTGCTTTAGAGGCAGCATAGTTTACTTGTCCTGCATTACCGTGTACGCCTACCACACTGGAAATGTTAATAATTTTACCACGACGTTGTTTCATCATGGGTTTAATGACTTCACGAATCAGAAAAAACACACTGGATAAGTTCGTCTCAATCACGGCAGACCAGTCTTCATCCTTCATACGCATGGTCAGGGTATCACGGGTAATCCCTGCATTATTCACCAATACATCAATGCGTCCATACTGTTGTAACACATCGTTGACCCAGCCACGCATGGCTTCTTGGTCATTCATATCCACCTGATACCCTTCCACGGTGGCAGTGCTTCCTTCGGGGAGGCTTGCCAGAGCCTGAGCTTTGGTTTCTTCCGCTTGTTGTGCCTGAGACCGATAGGTGAAAAGTACCGTAAATCCTTCTTTGGCAAGTTCCATGACGCAGGCACGTCCTAAACCACGAGAACCCCCAGTGACAAGGGCAATATTTGTTTGATTTGTTTCAATGGGCTGAGTCATCATGAATGAAAAACTTTCTAAAACCATACAGAACAGACGCTAACAAGGCATCACGCCATGCTCTAGTTATACTACAAACTAGGGTGCCATGGAGGGGATGTTCTTGTACCATCGCTTTGCCGTTTCAATCGGGTTAGCGTAACCAGCCTAAGGGGTCAACCGCCGCCCCATTCACCCGCACCTCAAAGTGTAAGTGTGGTCCTGTAGACCATCCTGTAGAGCCCACTCTTCCAATCACTTGCCCTTTACCAACACTCTGTCCTATGCCGACACCAATGCTGCTTAAATGAGCGTACAGTGTGGAGATATTCCGACCATTTTTCTGCCCATGGCTTACAATAATCACCTTGCCATACCCGCTACGCCATCCTGCTGAAATCACCTCTCCCCCATCCGCAGACCGAATAGGCGTTCCTGAGGGCGCAGAAATATCTAACCCTGTATGGTAACGACGACGACGAAAAATAGGATGTACCCGATACCCAAAGTAAGACATTAACCGTCCCCGTAAGGGCCATGAAATAATGCCCGTAGAGCCTCTTACAGGGGCGGTGCGTTTAGGCTGTGAAGCTAGCCACGAACGAATTTGAGCTTGGATACTGTTTGATTCACTCAATAGCTCATTCTCAGCTTGCTCAAAGGCATGGTAATCTTTCAAATAGCGTTCTTTCAGTAGACGGTCTTGTTCGATACTACCTTGTATTTCACGTTGCCGTAGGGCGATATGTTTAATTTGTGACTCTAACGATTGATGCTGGTCATGCAAGTCATACTGACGAGAGGCAATCTGTTGCGTCTTACGTTTGAGTCTGTCTAACACCAGTTTATCTTGACGTGTAATTTTCTCCCAATAAAACAGCCTGTCAATTAAGGCTGCCAATCGGTCAACCGAAAAAAGCATTTCTATTAAGCTTAAACGCTCACCCATGTACAAGCTCCGTACACGCTTAGAGGCTTCTCTCTCCAAGGTGGCTCGTTCCCGTCGTAGTGCCTGAAGGTCTGAGTGCAGTACAGTAATCCGTCCTTCAATACGTTCTATTTCCTGTTTGCTGTACACCACAGAGGCTTCTGCTTGCTCTAGGTGGCGTTGGTTCCGAACAATTTTATCATTAATATAACGTGCTTGACGTAAGGCTTTAAACTTTTTTTTCCGTAAGGCTTCCCGTTGCGCCTGCAAATGACGTTGTTTTTGTTTAAGGCTTTGGACACTTTCAGGACTGTCCACCGCCCATGCCATGCCAATAGTGGGGGTTGTCGTCGAAGAAAGCCCCATAGGTTGCCTCAGCCACTCGGAAGCCCCTAAACTCGTAAAAAGACACACACCCACTAACCCCAGAGCAACCACGTTGCGTGTTATCTGAGAGAGAGAAGCCATAAAAGAGAGGGTTGAAAGCCAGTGCATACCTTATGTACGGTCATCTAAGTCAATTGAAATGGAAGGAAGGTTCCGTCTGCTCTTTGATTAAGTAAGGGGCTTCCTCTTGAAAAAAGCCAGCTTATCAGGATTCACCAATAAGGAAACCCTCGGATTACAATAAGAGGTATGCTTGGTTAGCGAGAATGTAGAAACAATGGAAGTGCGGTCATGAGAATGCCCATTAAAAAAGCAAACGCAATCATACCTGCAATAATACGAACAAATTTAGGAGACATACAACACCTATGAGTCTACCTTAATGATTGCGACACATCATAAAAGCGACATCGTTTCTTTTTGAGAACAACGATACGCCTTCACAAGTACAGAGACGTTGTACGGCGCTGACACTTCTGAACACTTTTTAAGTCATCTATAACATCAAAAGTCATTTCATTTTACCCAAAGCCCTGATTGCTTACAAGTCTTTATTCCTAAACCACCCATTCCGTGCGTATCCCCGTGGCTCTGTAGGGGCGGTTCATGAACCGCCCGTGATGTGGTATCCCGTTTTGCGTATCTTTTGTAGGGGATACCCTTGTGGTATCCCGTGATGCGTATCGAGGTGTACTGTATCCCGTTTTGCTACGCCTCAACAGGCTCTAAGCCCTCTACGTGAGCCACCGACGGAGCCACCTGACCCGCCATGGCTGCTTGCGATTGTTGATGTGCTGCCTGAGCTTGTGCTTTTTGGTCAGCCACTTGCTGGCGTACTTTCTGGTCAATCTCATGCACTAGTTCAGGGTTTTCCTTCAAGAACTCCCGTACCTTGTCACGTCCCTGACCTAGCCGTTCATTGTTATAGCTAAACCATGCACCGGCCCGTTTGATAATGCCAAAATCCGTGGCAACATCAATGAGACACCCTAGGGTACTGATGCCTTCTCCGAATAAAATATCAAACTCGGCGATACGGAACGGAGGGGCCACTTTATTTTTTACAATTTTAACTTTCACTCGGTTGCCATATTCGGTCCCGTCTTTTTTCAACGACTCAATCCGACGAATGTCTAAACGTACACTCGAGTAAAACTTCAGGGCATTCCCCCCCGTGGTCGTTTCGGGGTTACCGTACATCACGCCAATTTTTTGACGCAACTGGTTAATAAATATCACGGTTGTGCGAGTTTTATTGACCACGGCAGTTAATTTACGCAGCGCCTGGCTCATTAAGCGTGCTTGTAAGCCCACATGGCTATCGCCCATATCGCCTTCAATTTCTGCTTTCGGCACCAAGGCTGCCACAGAGTCCACTACAATCAGGTCTAAGGCACTAGAGCGTACCAGCTGTTCGGTAATATCAAGGGCTTGCTCCCCCGAGTCTGGCTGACTCACCAGTAAGTCATTGATGTTCACGCCTAAACGGCTTGCATATTCAGGGTCAAGGGCGTGTTCTGCGTCAATAAAAGCTGCCATGCCCCCCGCTTTTTGTGTCTGAGCAATCACAGTAAGCGTCAGCGTCGTCTTTCCGCTTGACTCTGGTCCATAAATCTCAATAATACGCCCACGAGGCAATCCCCCCACCCCTAGGGCAAGGTCAAGCGATAAGGCACCTGTGGAAATCACGTCTTGTACCAATGAGGTTTTATCGCCAAGTTTCATCACCGACCCTTTACCGTGGGTACGCTCAATGGCATCCATGGCAAGGCTCAGAGCTTTACGACGGTCTTGAAATTCAAGAGATTCAGAAGAATGAGAGACGCTTGCCATCATGATAAAAAACCTTTACGTTGATTCAAAAAGGAACAAAACAAACCCTTCGTGCGTATCGCACCTTTTGTTTGAGGAATGTCATGTTAGTGTACTTGATTTATCTACGTTTGTCTATAAAAATCATGGAAATACGTTGATGAGTCTTCCTAGTTTGTAGTGCTTGTGTGTTTGCTATGGTGGCGTTAGGGTTTTAGTAGCTTGTCTACAAAGTCTTTAGGTGAGTCTAGTTTGCGATCACTTCTTCCAAATCGGCTATTATTAATATGTTCTATTTCAAAAGTTGATTGACACTCTTTGCTATAGGCTGATTCCATTTGGATAAGGTATGGCGTTTTTTTTGCAAAAGCAGGGTCATGTTTTGTGAGTGTGTGATATCTCGCCCTTTCTGCGTCCACTTCTTCTTGGCACTGAGTTTTTTGATAGAGTGCCTTTATTGCCTCTGCTGTAAATCCTCTACGTCTTAATTCTTGGTCTATGGCTAAGTGTCTTTCCTCGTGCTTCATAATACCTAATCGGTCTAGGCTTGTTTTTGCCTCTGTTGACCATTTTTTTGGATTAATATATATCACATTCTTGTCACTGGCATCTACGTAGGCTAGTTCGTCAGGACGATCTGTGAGTTTGATGTTTAACGCTTTAGGAAAAGGTTCTTTGTACTGAGCGTAATCGTTCTTGAGCTGTGTGTACCACTGTTTTTCTTCTTCTTTTCTTTTTTGCTGAAAGAACCATAAACTACCCCCTGCAATGGCAAGAGGTACCACGATTCCTCCCACAGAGCCTAAAATAGCGGATCGCCTTTGGGGACAAGAGAGGGCTTTTTTGAGGGTATTCAAGTTTGGAACTCGTTTAGAGGGAAATCTTATAGACATGGCTATTTCAAGAGTCTTTCAGTTGAAAAAAGGTCAGTGTAATTTTACGAGAGAGCGTTTCGACAAATTAAATATTAATAAAATAATAAAAACAAAAAATTGCCATCATTGCGTTTCGGTTCTCAATGAAGCTCATGACACCTCTTAGAGTATTTCCAAAGGTTTCCCCTTGTGTTAGGTGTACAAGGCGTGTTTATGCTTTAATAAAGTGCTATATGCAATTGCTCAAACTATATGTATCTTTAACCTTGGAGATGAATGGGTTGTGATGAGCCAACAAAAACCCTATAAAGAAACCCTTAACTTACCTGAAACCCAGTTCCCCATGAAGGCAAACGCTGCCCAGCGAGAGCCTGAGTTTCAAACTTTCTGGGACACGCTCCAAGTGTACCAAAAGGTACAAGCCCAACGAAAACACGCCCAAGCTCCTCGGTTTTTGTTGCATGATGGTCCTCCCTATCTCAGCTCTGATAAAATCCATATCGGAACGGCACTTAACAAGATTTTAAAAGATATTGTCACCCGCTACAAAACGGCACGTGGGTATTATAGCCCTTTTGTGCCTGGGTATGATGCCCACGGTTTACCGATTGAAAATGCTGTTGTCAAAACCATTAAGGGAGGTAAAAGCACCCTTACCGAGGTAGAACTTCGTCGGAAATGCCGTGAGTTTGCCCTTGGAAACCTCACGGGGCAGGAAGCCCAGTTTAAGCGCTTAGGCGTTTGGGGTAACTGGGAACAGCCCTACTTAACGATTCGTGGTGAGTATGAAGCCACACAAATTGAGCTGTTTGGTACCATGGTAGCGAAAGGGTATGTGTACAAAGGACTCAAGCCCGTGTACTGGTCTATTGCCTGTGAAACGGCGTTGGCTGAAGCAGAGGTTGAGTATGAAACCATCACCAGCCCTAGCATTTATGTGGCATTTCCTGTGATGTCTCTTGAGCTTCAATCTTACGACAAAGCTCAAGCGTTGGTTTCGGGTTCCTCAGGGGCGTTACTGGCTCAGGCAAGCCTTGTGATATGGACCACCACCCCATGGACGCTTCCTGGTAACGTTGCTATTGCTGCCAATAAGGCATTTACCTACCGTTTGGTACAAGTGGCAGCCCCTGTGTCTGAGGATTTAGACACCCCCCCCGAAATGCGATGGATTTTAATTGCCGAAGACCGCTTGGAATCTTTCCTCCATGAAACAGGGTACCAGAGGGTTTCAAGCTTGGAGCAAGAGCAAACTTACTCAGGAGAAGCCTTGGAGGGCTTGCGGTGCCAGCATCCTTTTATTCCTCAGCGTCATAGTGTGGTGGTACTCGGAGACCACGTCACCCTAGAGGCTGGAACAGGCTTGGTGCATACCGCCCCTGGGCATGGTTTGGAAGATTACCAAGTGGTCACCCACTACAACCGTTTATTCACCGAGGCACAGCGCCCTGAAGAGATTGCACCCATTTTACAGGAACCTCTTCCCATTTTATCCCCTGTCGACGGCAGAGGACTTTACCATGCGGACGTGATTCCTGAATGGCTTGCAGGTACCCCCATTAAGGAAGCCAATACCATTCTCATTGAACGTTTAACCCACTCTGGGCATCTGTTATGCCATAAGCCTTACCAGCATTCTTACCCTCATTGTTGGCGGTCGCATACGCCACTTATCTTCCGTGCCACGGAGCAGTGGTTTGTGTCTGTGGGAGGATTCCGTCAAGAAGCCCTTGAGGCGATTGACCGTGTCACGTGGCTTCCTGCACAAGGACGTAACCGCATTTACAGTATGGTGGAAGGTCGTAGCGATTGGTGCATTTCTCGCCAACGTGCTTGGGGTGTTCCCATTCCTGCATTCTATTGTGACGACTGCGGCACCCAGTTGCTCACGAAGGAAACCACGCAAAAGGTGGCAGCCCACATGCGTGCCAGTAACTCGGATGTATGGTGGGAAAAATCTCCTGTGGAACTTCTCGGAGAAGACCTTGCCGTGTGTCCGTCGTGTGGTTCAAAGCATCTCCGTAAAGAAACCGACATTATGGATGTTTGGTTTGACAGTGGCGTGTCTCATACTGCTGTGGTGGCGGCTCGTGAAGACGAACTTGGCACCCTCCCCGTTGATTTATACCTTGAGGGGTCTGACCAACACCGAGGATGGTTCCAGTCTTCCTTGCTCACCAGTATGATGGCACATGGGGAAGCACCTTACAAAAGCGTCTTGACGCACGGGTTTGTCTTGGATGAAAAAGGTCAAAAAATGTCAAAAAGCTTAGGGAATGTCGTAGACCCTAACCAAGTGACGGATACCCTTGGGGCAGACGTGTTGCGTTTATGGGTGGCAAGTGTAGACTACACCCATGATGTACGCATTGGTAAAACGATGCTGCAACAGCTTGCCGATGCGTACCGTAAAATCCGTAACACCACCCGCTTTTTGCTGGGCAACTTGGCAGACTATGACCCCGCCCAGCACCGAGTCTCGTATGAGTCTCTTGGCATGTTGGACCGCTACGTCCTTGCACGCTTGTCTCAGGTAGTAACCCTTCTTACCCAAGCGTTTGACCGTTACGAGTTCCATCAGTTTTATCAGTTATTGCAGCCGTTCTGTGTCATTGAGCTTTCCTCCTTGTACCTTGATATTCACAAGGATGTCCTTTACTGTCACCCTGTCGGACACCCTCAGCGGCGTGCCGTGCAAACCGTGATGGAAATGCTCTTGCGTGTGCTTACGGCCCTGAGTGTTCCTGTGATGCCTCACTTGGCGGAAGATATCTTCCAACACTGGACCCCCTCTTTAAAGGCAACACCCGCTTTAGCACAAGAGCAAGCCCATTTGGAAAGTGCAATGTTACTACCTTGGCCCGTTTTACCCGAAGCTTGGCAGGCACCTGATGTCTTATTAGCAGGGGTACAGTTGCTTGGCTTCCGTGACCATGTCAATAAATTGGTTGAGCAGTTACGCTCTGAGTCCAAACTTGCCAGTGTGGGTGAAACCGTCATTCATGTGGCATTCTCTGACACGGTTGACCCCAGCCTCAAGCACCAGTTGATGCACGCTCAAACCCTCTTGGTGGATGTTTGCATGCTTGCTGATGTCGTCTTTACCTTCCCTGAAGGGTCTGAGTCTCTCGGGTCATTGACGACAGATACAGGGCTGGTACTCACGGCTTTAAAAACCACATACACCAAGTGTGAACGGTGCTGGCGACACATGCCTGATGTGGGTGACCATGCCTATGCAGAAACCCACGCCACGATTTGCGGACGCTGTGCCGAGGCTCTTCATGCCTAACCAAAGGCTTTTCCCGCTATGCCGTCTTACTGTTTTCATTGTCTCTCTTGTTTATAACGCTACTTTAACCCCCTCCGTGTTCCCCCATGCCTCATTTTAACGTTTCTGAAACTGATAGCCGTATCCGTAATTTTTGTATTATTGCCCACATTGACCATGGCAAATCTACGTTAGCAGATAGGCTCCTTGAAGCCACGTCGACCATTGACCAACGTGCCATGACGAATCAGGTGCTTGATAATCTTGAGCTTGAACGGGAAAGAGGCATTACCATTAAGCTCCAAGCCGCACGGATGCAGTACCAATATGAGGCACAAAACTATATCCTCAACCTGATTGACACCCCCGGACACGTTGATTTCAGTTATGAAGTCTCCCGCTCCCTTGAAGCCTGTGAAGGGGCATTGTTGGTGGTGGATGCGTCTCAAGGGGTAGAAGCTCAAACCCTTGCAAACGTGTATTTAGCCATTGAGGCAGGGCTTGAAATCATCCCCGTGATTAACAAAATTGACCTTCCTAGTGCCGATGTGGAACGGGTGAAGCGTGAAATTGAGGAAGTTATTGGGCTTGATGCCAGCGATGCCATTTTATGCAGTGCAAAGTCAGGCATTGGGATTCAAGACGTGCTGAATGCCGTGGTAGAACGTGTGCCTTGTGCGAAAACAGCCCCTGATGACAAACTACAGTGTCTGGTTTTTGATAGCTACTTTGACCCTTTCATGGGTGTTGTGGCGTACATTCGGGTAGTCAATGGTACTCTCAAGCAGGGCGACACCATTCGCTTTATTGCCAACGGAAAAGACTTTGAAGTCACTGAAGTAGGCTCCCTCTGTCCTCCTCGTCGAGTGGCAGCCTCTCAGCTCACGGCAGGAGAAGTAGGCTATGTGGCGGCGAGTATTAAATCCTTGGGCTATTTTGTAGGAGACACCATCACCCATGCCCATGCGCCTTGCGAGTCTCCTCTCCCTGGCTATAAAAAGGCAGTCCCCATGGTGTTTTGTGGTCTTTACCCTATTGACAATGATGAGTACCATGACCTCAAAGACAGTTTGGAAAAGCTCCAACTCAATGACTCAAGCATTACCTTTGAGTCTGAACACTCTGAAGCCCTCGGCTTCGGCTTTCGCTGTGGCTTCCTCGGACTCCTTCACATGGAAATTATCCAAGAACGTCTTGAACGAGAGTATAACCTTGCCCTGATTCGTACCGCCCCTAGCGTTATTTACAAGGTGTATACCTCTCAAGGCGATTGCGTAGAGGTCTCAAACCCCTCTGACATGCCTGACCCCGCCATTCGGGAAAAAATTGAAGAGCCTTACGTGAACCTTACCCTGTGGTGTCCTCAAGAGTTTGTGGGAACCCTCATGGAACTTGCCCAAGACCGTCGAGGGCATTTTGTCACCATGAATTACTTGGACGGAAACCGAGTGAGTCTCCACTATGAGTTACCGCTCAGTGAGCTGGTCACAGATTTCTATGACCTTGTAAAGTCTCGTTCCAGAGGCTATGCCAGTATGGACTACAGTTTGTTGGGCTACCGTGCCAATAAACTGGTGAAAATGGATGTCATGATTGCAGGTGACATTGTCGATGCCCTAAGCGTCATCCTCCACCAAGATAAAGCATACTATGTGGGGCGGCAGTTAGTGGAAAAACTCCGTACTCTGATTCCCAAACAAATGTTTGAAGTCCCCATCCAAGCTGCGATTGGTGGGCGTGTGGTGGCACGCTCTACCGTGAAGGCGATGCGTAAAAACGTGTTGGATAAGTGTTACGGCGGCGATATTTCCCGTAAGCGTAAATTGCTTGAAAAGCAAAAAGAAGGTAAAAAGCGTATGAAAGCAGTCGGACGGGTGGAAGTCCCTCAAGAGGCATTCATGGCGGTGCTAAAGCTCGACACCAGTAGCGACAGTGGCGGTGGCGACGACGACTAAGCACAACGCCTAAATACGTCTCCCTAGCGTTTCTGGCTTCTTGGGAAATAAGAAGCTAGGCTTCTGTGAGTCTGGCAAGGTTTATTCTTGATAGTTCTGTCCTAGGTTGGGGAGGTCTCTATCAATCGTATCAATTTCATTGTATGCCCACGTGCCTATCGTGTTAGAGAGTAGGGTGTTTGTCAATGGGTTACGAATCGGAGAGGTCACAAGGTCTGACAGAGCATAGGGTGCTGCCATCTTAATCTCTTTCCAAAGGGCATCCCTCCTGCCTCCTTGAGGCTCTTTGTCTAGCACCATGCTGTTTAACCGAGAAGCAGCATTCCAAGCTATATTGGTGCCTGCATACTGATAAATATTATTCGTACCCGCTGCCAATGCCCCAAAGCCTCCGTCAATGCCTCCCGTCATAAAGGCTTTGCCCATTTCCTTTTTCGTGAGTCCTTTATGGCTATCCATCTGCTCCGTGGCAATCCGAGTACCTCCCCCTACAAAAATGCCACCGCCTATGCTTGCCCATAATGGGGTGGCTGCTCCTCCTGTCATGGCAACTGAAGCACCTGCCGTGGCACTTGCGACATACTTAAAGCCGTCGTTCCAAGCTTCTCTGCCTAGGTTATGTTCGTGCTGTGCAGTTTCTATGTTGGTTTGAGCGGTTTGTAAGGCTTTTTGACTTTGTTTCAGTGCCTGCCCTTCGCCTTTGATTTTAACTTGTAATGCTTGATGAATGGCTTGATTCACCCTTGCCCGAGCCTTTTCCCTCTCTCCTACAGTCTTCGCTTGGTTCAGCACTTTGTTGGCTTGCTTTAATTCGTTGGTAACTTCTAACGATTTTAAACTCTCCTTTTTTCCAAGCGTTTGAAGAAACTCGTTGGCTTTTTTATCGTACGCTGCTTGGGTTTGTTCCTTGTAAGCGTTGCCCCCTTTCCCCATGCGTCCTCTTGTTAAGTGGAACAAGCCATCTTTCAGGTTGTTGGTCATAAGGGTTAAATACGTTTCATTGGCACGACGCTTTTCCCATTGATTGAGGTTATAAGCCTCCATTTTACGGAAGTCGGCAAGCGCATTTTTAATGAGTTGTTTTTGTAAGGGTGTTTTTGCGATGGGCTGATTTCTTGGAGGGGTCACCTTCTGTACTTTATTCTGTGAGGCAATGGTAGGATTTTTTGTGGCGATGGGGTTTTGTTTAGGAGGTTTATTTGCCACTTGAGCGGTACTGGTTCCAGTCGTCGGACGGTTTTTTGTTGACGTTTTCACTGAGCCTTTGACCACCCCTTTACCTACGTGTGTTTTTGCCTGTGCAATGTGTTGTTGTACAAACTTTTGCATATTCCCTAGCCCCTGTTTTGCGATGTTTTCTAGTGCAGAAAGCTTCTGAGCAAAATTTTCGGTTTTCTTTGCCACAACCGTGGGGTTAGGAGGTACGGTCGATTTGGCTTTTTTTCCTTTGGTAGGGTCAGTGGGCTTTTTTTGTGCTTTTTTCGCTTGGCTTTTAGGAGGTGTTTGCGGGGATACTTGGCGTTGAATGGGGGTCATTGTGTAGGGATTCCTAGAGTGGCTCTCTGTGCTTCAAACCTCATGATACGTCTACATCACACTAGAAGGGGAAAACCCTCCTGTCTCTCTTACTTTTAGATACTCTCTTCTATTATTTCGACGACTCACCTTTCATCCTGAAGGGTCTCATTCACCCGCCATGGTAGTGTAGGGTCTGTAGGGGTGGTTATTCCCGAGGTTCTGTAGGGGATGCCCTTGTGGCATCCCGTGATGTGTATTAAGGTGTAGGGTCTGTAGGGTCGGTTATCCCCGAGGTTCTGTAGGGGATGCCCTTGTGGCATCCCGTGATATGTATCAAGGTGTAGGTTCTGTAGGGGGTGAGTATCCCCGTAGTTCCGTAGGGGATGCCCTTGTGGCATCCCGTGATGTGTATCAAGGTGTAGGTTCTGTAGGGGTGGTTATCCCCGAGGTTCTGTAGGGGCTACCCTTGTGGCATCCCGTTATACTGTTGGACAGTCTCCACAAATGCCTGTACATTTTCAACAGGCGTAAAGGGTAATACCCCGTGTCCTAAGTTTGCCACGTACGCCCTAGGTAGAGCCTGCATCGTGTCTAGCATCGCACGAGTCGCCTCCGCCACTAAGGAAGGACGCTCCGCCGTGGCGAGTAATAAGGGGTCAAGGTTCCCTTGTAGCACGCCTTGGCGTTTTTGCGGGTCAGGGTGTTGAGATAAAATCGCGTCCGCTTGGGTTAGTGTGGTCAGTTCATCAAGGCTTAACCCATCGGCTCCTGTCATCGCCATGCTTGGCAAAAGCCCCCTAGAATGTTTCACAAATAAAAGCACAGGCACCTCAGGATGCCTTGCCTTCACGCCTTGAATCACCCGTGTTTGGTAAGGTGCAATAAATTGTTGGTAAACGGCAGGAGGCATCATTCCCCCCCAAGAGTCAAATACTTGCAAAGCTTCAGCTCCAGCCTGTACTTGGTAGCTTAGGTAGTCTACTAGCATATCGCTTAAACTTAATAATAAGGCATGAAGTGCCTCAGGATAGTTGTACACCCAGTGTTTTAAGTAGCGCCCTTGTTTAATGCTTTCCCCCTCAATGGCATAAGAGGCTAAAGTCCAGGGTGCGCCTGCAAACCCAAGCAGTGTGGTGTCTTTTGGTAGGCTTTCCCGTAAGCCTTGCAGGGTTTCTCCTAAGAAGGCACACGCTTCTTCCGCAACAAACGGACGCAACGTCTTCAGTGCCTCAGGGGTACGGATAGGGTGCTGAAACACAGGACCTTTTGACTCGATAAACTGTAGGCTCATTCCCATGGCTTCCAAAGGAATTAAAATATCGGAAAACACAATGGAACCATCCATCCCATAACGGCGGATGGGCTGCATGGTAATTTCCATTGCAAGCTCAGGACGCTTACACATGGTTAAAAAGTCAGACCCTTGACGCACCGCTTGGTACTCAGGTAAATAACGTCCTGCTTGTCGCATCAGCCATACGGGCGGACGCTCGCTTTTATGTCCTCTTAGCGTATCTAATAAGCGTTTACCCGTCAGTCCTGTGGGTGTTGCAACAGAAGGAGATAAAACGGTACTGTCAGCAGTGTTCATAAAACGTACAAGCTTTTCTGTAGAGGGTTTTACTAAAACAATACAGGGTGTGTTCACACATCACATAGGCTTGAAGACTTTTTTCTCCTATGCGTGTGCCTATTGTAGCAAAAACCTATCAAGGTCACACGTTTCCCTTTCCGTGAGTATCCCCGAGGTTTCGTAGGGTCGGTTCATGAACCGACCGTTATGTGGCATCCTTCCCTAAACATATGGGGGACGGTTTTGCACCCTCTTGCCAAACCCGCCATGGCTTAATAGGCATTCCCTACGAAACGAAAAAATCTGTAGGGGATGCCCTTGTGGCATCCCATTTTGCGTATCGAGGTATATGGTCTGTAGGGTCGGTTCATGCCCCACCCGTTAAGTGGTTGTCCCCGTGGTCTTGTAGGGGATGCCCTTGTGGCATCCCGTGATGCGTGTCGAGGTATATGGCTATATAAGGTCGGTTCACGCTCCACCCATTCCGTGAGTATCCCCGAGGTTTCGTAGGGGCGGTTCATGAACCGCCTGTTATGTGGCATCCTTCCCTAAACATATGGGGGACGGTTTTGCACCCTCTTGCCAAACCCGCCATGGCTTAACAGGCATTCCCTACGAAACGAAAAAATCTGTAGGGGATGCCCTT
>JBJTUH010000155.1:0-15194 GCA_046080605.1 Vampirovibrionales bacterium | reverse complement strand
GTAACAAAAACTTGAATCTAATTAAAACTAGATAAAATTTTCTCAGAGATTGTTCTGACTACTTTTATAAAGAATTGAAGGTTCGTTTGCTTTTAATTATTCAGTTTTCAATGTACCGTGTATTTCTTTATGTTAACTCATCAATTTTGTGTGTCAACCCCCCTTTTTAGATTAAGAGGTAACCACCCAAACTACGAGGTAGCATTTTGATAATACTTGGTATTTAATATATCAGACAGTTTAAAAACCCAGATACTTAAATAAAACTTGGATTATCGCTTGTCCGCTGTGATGCGAACAAGATTAACTATACGAAACATACCCCAACGAGTCAACCCCTATTTGCTCACATTTTTCAATCGTTACATTTGTTACATTTGCGGGTTAGCGTTGTACTCTTCCTATCTCTTTCTGAACGCAGTGGTTGTTTTAACAAAGACTTACTTGGTATTTAATAGAACTACCTTCGTCTGTTGACTGCCGTGGGCTCATTACTTGCTATTCATTAATAGATACACTAGATACCTTCCTTCAAGATTGCTTTCGCCATGATGACTACTTCAAGCCTCCACACTCGCTCCTCCTCCTTATCCCATCATCCTGCAACCATTCGTATTGAAGGACTCAGAGAGCATAATCTTAAAAATCTGACTTTTGACATTCCTAAACATCAGCTTGTCGTCATTACGGGAGTAAGCGGTTCAGGCAAGTCTTCCCTCGCCTTCGATACCCTGTTTGCCGAAGGACAACGACGCTACCTTGACAGTATGAATGCCTATGCAAAAGCGATGGTGGGACAAATGCCACACGCCAAAGTCACGCATATTGAAGGACTCACACCCACCATTGCCATTGACCAAAAAACAGTGTTAAGCTCCAAACGTTCTACTGTAGGCACCAGCACAGAGATTCTGGATGCTCTAAGAGTACTATTTGCACGGATTGGCACAGCACATTGTCCCGAATGTCACACCCCCATTTATAGCCAAACGCCCTCTCAGGTGGTTGAGGTCATTCAACAATGGCCCAGTAAAACACGCCTGCATGTGATGTCTCCTGTGGTTCGAGGTAGAAAAGGAGATTACGCCGCCTTTTTTCAACAATGGAAACGTCAGGGGTATAGCCGTGCCATGGTAGACGGAGAGATGGTTATTTTGGATGAACTCCCCGATACCTTTAAACTTGCTCGCCATAAAACCCATCATATTAGTTTGGTCATTGACCGAGTCATTATCCCTGAAGTCTATGACGAGGCAAGCCTCCAACGCTTAAGCCTTGGGGTTGAAAAAGCGTTTGAATTAAGCCATGGGTATATCGAAATTTTAAAGCATACCCCTCAGGAAGAAGCCAAACTCCACTCTTTTTCGTTGGCACTTTCTTGCCCGAATCATCCTGAGCTGCATGTACCTGAAATGGCACCAAGACTTTTCAGTTTTAATAGCCCTTATGGGGCATGCACTACCTGCCATGGCAGTGGGGAAGTCAGTCATTTTCATGAATATGGCTTAGTCAAGCACCCTCACTTAAGCCTGAAAGAAGGCTGTATTCCAGGGTTGAAGCTTCTCCTTGGAGGCTATGACACAGCATTCCTAGAGGCACTCACCCAATACTACGGGGTGGCAACAGACATGCCTTGGGAGCAACTCCCTCTTGATGAACGCTCATTCCTACTTAAAGGAGAGAAGAGCCAAAGACTGACAAAACATGATGCTAGTCTCAAACCAACCAAGACACTGGATGGGTGGCGTGAGTTAGTACATCATTTTGATGGTTTTATCCCAGCCCTAGAGCGTCGCTGGCAAGCCTTGAGTGAGCATGATAAAGCCGAGCGAGAGAAACTGGAAGCCTTCCAACATACCCATGCCTGCCCTAGCTGTAAAGGTAAAAGGCTTAAACCCTTTGCCCTTGCCACGACCCTCAAAGGGAAGTCGATCTATGAGATAGGGGAGATGTCACTAGAGCGTTTGTATGATTGGGTTCAAACCCTTCCGCAACAGCTCAATGCCACTGAAGCCCATATTGCACAGCAAGCATTAGAGGAAATGACCCATCGTCTACACTTTATCAATCAGGTAGGGCTTGGATATTTGACATTGAACCGTCCTTCAAGAACCCTCTCAGGAGGAGAGTCTCAACGCATTCGCCTTGCAAGTCAGCTCGGCTCAGGGCTATCAGGTGTCACCTACATTTTAGACGAGCCTAGTATCGGACTCCATAGTCATAATACGCACCAACTCATTGACACCCTTAAAGCACTCCGTGACCAAGGCAATAGTGTCATTGTCGTAGAACATGATGAGGACATGATACGTGCTGCGGATTGGGTCATTGATATTGGTCCTAGGGCGGGGATTCACGGCGGGTATTTGATGACCCAAGGCACACCTGAAGCACTGATAGGCACCGCTCCCAGCAGCGAAGCCTCTTCTTTCGCAGAGACTTCTCTCACGCAAGCTTATTTATCAGGGATGCGTCGTGTCACCATCGCACCTGGTCCTATCGAAGCACCTACACAATGGTTAACGCTTTATGGCATCACACACCATAATTTAAAGGACTTAACGGTGTCGCTCCCACTTCAACGCTTAGGGGTTCTCAGTGGGATGAGCGGCTCAGGAAAGTCAAGCTTACTTTTTGGGGTTATTTACCCTTTAGTCGAAGGCTATTTCAAAAGAAAGCCCGCCCATGTTGCCCCCGAGCTTCTCACTCGGTGTACGCATGTAGAAGGCTTGGAGCATCTTGCGGGCATGATTCATATTGACCAGTCTCCTATTGGAAAAACAAGCCGCAGTAACCCAGCCACCTACATGGGGATTTGGGACATTATTCGCAAGATTTTTGCCCATACTGAAGGTTCAAAAAAACGAGGGTGGCAACAAAATCGCTTTAGCTTTAATGTCAAAGGGGGACGTTGTGAAACCTGTAAAGGACAGGGTGTCATAGAGGTTGAAATGACCTTTCTACCTCATGCCTATACCCCTTGTCCAAGTTGTCACGGCAAACGATTCACCCGAGAAACGCTGCAAGTCACCTATCAGGGGAAGCACATTGCGGAGATGCTCGATATGACCATAGGGGAAGCATGTGAGTTTTTTGGGAACCAACACCCAACGCTTAAACATTTACTTCAAACCCTTGTGGATGTTGGGCTTAGCTACATTAGCTTAGGACAACCTAGCAACACACTCTCAGGCGGAGAGTGTCAGCGCTTAAAGCTTGCCAGTGAACTTTGTCGTAAACCTAAGGGACACTGGCTTTACTTACTGGATGAGCCTTCCGTAGGGCTTCACTGGGATGACCTTCAAAAACTCATGAGCCTTTTTCGGGCGTTGGTACAAAAAGGGCATAGTGTATGGATTATTGAGCATCACCCTGATGTCATTCGGCTGGCTGACTATTGCATTGATATGGGACCCTTTGCAGGGGAGCAAGGAGGCAAAGTCATTGCACAAGGTCCTCCTCATGTCTTGAAAGAGACCCCCACTTCCTTAACGGGACGGTATCTAGCTTAGTCATACCATGCTCACCTTAAAGAAGGCTCGGTTCATTCACTCGTTCCAAATCGCTCATTTCAAGGGTGAGTGGTGCGTTATGACTTGGGCCTTTGGGTAGGTTTTGCATCCTCTAATAACACAGTCGCCTTTTGGAGTACCTCCTCAGGGGTTAAACCTAAGGCATAAAGCTGGCGGGCATAGGTATCATCCACCACACGATATTTTCCAGAGGCTCCCAAGTGTGGATTGTAGTACATCGTCATATCCTGAAGTGGGTTCCTCGTGAGAGTACCAGAGGCACCCCATTGGTGTCGTTGATCTTTAGTGCTGTAACGTAACCTCACCGCAGTTTGCGTGCCATCGGGCTGTGTTCTAAGTGCCTCAGAGGCAGGGGCAAGCTTCAGTGTTTTAGGTTTTGATTTTTCAACAATGTCTTTCACACTATTAGCCAGCATTGGATTTTGCCTTAGCTTTTGTTGCAAGTTTATAGGTAGTGTCTTTACTAGACTATCATAATTTGAAGCGTTAGACGCTGCTTCGTAAAGCGTCTGTGCATCTTGTTGCCAAGTACCTAGCCCAGACCGTTCTGCACCTTGTTTTACCGTAGCGTACAAAGAGGCTTTTTGTCGCAGGTTATTCTGAGACTGCAGTTTACCCAAAATAGGGATTTCTAATGTTTGTAGTTGTTTTTTCTGCGTATCCAAATGCTTAGAAAGTGCTTTTTGTGCCAACTCTGTAGTTCCTGGTGTAGGGTCTTTCCGAGTTGCTTCAAGTGCCTTCTCTTTTTGTTGTTTCTCGGTGGTGTAGCCTGAAAAAGTGGTCTGTAAGGTACTAGGACGGTTCAGTGTATCTTCGACGAGCGGTTTAGTCCAAGCAATCATTCCAGCAGTTGCCAAGACAGCCCCAGCACGTAGAGCTATTTTACGCTGAGGTGTCATAGAGGTTTTAAAATCAATGGGGGTTGCTCCCTCACCCCACACAATGGAGTATCTACGAGGATCTGTCTCGGTTTGCACACCTCTTAAATGAACCCCTGTTGCTGTAGTGTTTTGAACATTCCCTGGTAGATGTATATTTGTCTTTGCCTTGCCTGTCATTTCGTTTGCAATGGCAGCATTACGTGCCAGCCTTACATCGGCACGGGTATAAGGTTTCCTTTTCCCATTTAAAAAGTTGCGAGTGGTTTGAATTTCAGGCCCTGGTACCCAATGGTACTCTCCTTCATCTTGCGTTTCTTTCGCAAGCGTTATCGGAAGACCCTTTGCCTTAGCCTCTGTATAGTCGGCACGAGTTGCAAGACGCACACGAGACCGGAGGGTCAAAGTTTCATCGGTAACACCACCTAAAAAAGAGTTGAAAGAATTAATGGCACCACTCTTTTTCGTTTGAGCTTTTGCAGCCACCACAGAAGAAGGCGGATACTTTGCATTAGGTCTCCCAAATTTCGTGAAAGCTGAAACGGTACGGTTCAGTATAGCAGGGAGTTTTAGAACAGGCCTCATAACAGGGAGAGTCTCTCTAATGTTTCTGTAATCAACTTATAACTTATTTCATTATCGTTAGCATACTAACCATTTCAACCATTCCTGCGACATCTTGCGAGATTGGTGAAACCTTATAGAACAATAAACGCCTCTTGCATCAGAAAATTGCTTAAACCCCTTTGCAACACATTTTCAATCAATAGGATGTGTTTATTTTGTGTAAGCTGACACCTTTATGTCTCATGCTTCTCTAGCAAACCTATCAAGGCTTATACACTTTGCCCTAAGCCACTCCCTTCAACACTATTTTTAAGAAAGAACTCTGTATCATGCCTCCTATCCTGAGCAAAATTTCTCAGAGCTTACGGCCTACTCTCAAAAAAATGGGTAAAGCAATCCGTTCAGTCCACTCTGGCGGCAATGCGAATGATGGAATACAGATTACCACAGACAGCGTCACCAAAAACTTAAAGGGAGCTTCTGGTCTGAAAGAAGCTCAGTTCTATTGGGAGACCCAACACTGGTCTCAGCAAGCAAAGCAACATGTCCCACTCATTCAAAGCATTCGCATGAGCATAGACGAGGGTAAAAAGCCAGAGGCTGAAAGAATTATCAAACTCACTACAAATAAAGCAAAGGGAAAGCCCTTGTCCCGGTATTTACATCATTCAAGGATTTATCACGAAGGGTACGACGGAACCTTAGAGGCATTAGAAGCCATAAGAAAAGATACTTCCTTGAGTATCAAAGACAGACACCCTGACAACGTTTTTATCTCCATAAACCCTAAAACCAAAAAACACACGATTCAATTTATTGACCTAGACCCCAAACACACCCATACTAGGGGTAGTGAGGCAGATAGTCGTCAGCATATTGACACCTATAAAAACAGTCGCATAAAGCGGCTGATACGGCATACTGGAAAGTCAGCCCTAGCACTATTAGTAAAGCCGATACCAAACGCTCTCATTCAAAAGCTGCCTTCCTCATAGCACAAGGGGAAAGTACGGTAAGAAAAAGCTTAAGAAAGCTCACGTAAAGCATCTAATATTTTCTCTGCCTGCGGGACACTCACACCCAACACACCCGCCATGGTTTCAGGAGTTGACTTTTTCATGGCAGGGAGGGTTTTAAAATAGGTATAAAGTTTCTTACGACGCACAGGACCTATGCCAGGAATTTCATCAAGCTGAGAGACGACCGCCTTTTTTTCTCGTAATTGTCGATGATACGTAATCGCAAAACGATGGGCTTCATCTCGGAGACGTTGCAACACCATCAGTGCAGGATGGCGATGGGACAAACGAACACTCTCAGACTGATGAGGCTGAAAGATTTCCTCCAAACGCTTTGCCAATGAAATCATGGGGATATGCGTCATACCTGCGGAGGATAGCACGCCATACGCTGCACTGAGTTGGCCTTTTCCACCATCAATCACGAGAAGGTCAGGTTCCCCCCAGTCATCTAAGTGGGTTAATCGTCGTGCAATGACTTCTCGCATACTTGCAAAGTCATCAGGCATGCCCTCTGCAACCTGAATTTTAAAACGACGATACGCCTGACGGTCAGGCACACCCTCGGTAAAAACGACCATCGAAGCAACGGTCTGTTTTCCTTGAAAATGGGAAATATCATAGCACTCAATACGTTGAGGAAACTCCTGTAGTGCAAGCTCTTCCTGCAACTGCATGAGTGCCAGCATGGGGTCATACTGTTGAGAGGCTTGCACACTAATCAGAGCATCCTCAAACCATTTTTTGGCATTCTGCATCGCAATGGCTAACAACTCTTTTTGAATGCCACGTTTGGGCGTTGTCAGCTTTACTTTTTTACCCTTGATTTTATGTAAAAAACGAGACAGGGTCTCGATGGCATCCTCGGAGAGTTCATCTGCCAGTGCAACCTCTGAAGGAATATCCTCAGGAGACTTGTCTTGGTAGTGCTGAATGATAAACTGAAGCCACAGTGCCTGTTGGGTAAACACTGACGTTTGCCCCTGTAGCTGAAAGCTATGGGGTTCACTCGCAATAAGCTTGCCTCGTCTCACAACAAGGCGTGCAATCATCACTCGGGTCATTTCGGGTGTATGAACCAACGCATACACGTCCACACTTCGTGTAGGGTCGGTATCAATCATGGCTTGTTTGGCAACCGTTTTCTGCACCAGTGCCAAACGCTCTTTCACAACCGCCGCATGCTCAAAGGCTAAACGTTCTGATGCCTCGTACATTTCTTGCGTGAGTTGCTGTGCCAATAGCTCTGTATGCCCTTTAAGAAAAAGATCTAACTGCGCCAGTGTCACCTGATAGGCTTCTGGTGTAATCAACCCCTGACACGAACCAGGACATAGCTTCAGCGTATAATTCATACAGGGGCGGTCTTTAAACAAAGGGAATCGCCTTTGACGTAGCGGGAAATACTTGCGTAATACCTTGAGTAACTCAAAGAGCGATTGTGTGTTAAGGTAAGGGCCATAAAAGGCTCGTGCCGTACCCTTCACAGGAGAACGAGTCACAAATAATCTTGGAAAGGCTCCCAACGATACACCTAGCCAAGGGTAACGAAACTCATGGCGTAACAACACATTATAATGAGGCTGATGCGTTGCAATTAAATTAGCTTCCAATAAAAGGGCTTCTGTTTCATTACGAGTGGTAGTAAAACGTATTTCAGCCACTTGTTGTACCATTTGCTCAATACGCTCAGTGTGTTTTCTGCTGGGTGCAAAATAGCTTCTAACACGCTGACGTAAGCTTTTCGCCTTCCCTACATAAAGTAAGGCGCCTTCTGCATCATAGAACTGATAAGACCCTGGTTGCAACGGCAACGCTCGTAAGGTCGCCTGTACTTTAAGAGGAATCCAAGCGTCAGTTTTTAAAGGTTTGGAAGGTTTTGCATCGGGGTGCATGGCACAAGCCTCGCTTAGGCAACCATGTGAAAAAGAGTACACGCATTTTGAAACGTCACCCGAGCGACCTCTTCCAAAGTAATCCCCTTCACCTCAGCAATACAGTGCGCCACAAGCTTGACATATCCCGCATGGTTTGGTTTTCCACGAAAGGGATGAGGGGTGAGGTAAGGCGTATCTGTTTCAATCAGGATGGCATCTAAGGGTGTCGCCTTTACCACTTCTCGGAGCGCATGCGCATTTTTAAATGTTACGTTACCTGCAAAGCTTATCATCATCCCGTGTTCTCTCATCGTATGGGCAAAGGCAACATCTCCTGAAAAACAGTGCATCACCCCACGCCAAGGACGTTGCTGTTGATGATAAGCGGTGTAAACCACTTCCTCTAGGCAGGTGGCAATGGCTTGGTGAGCGTCTCGGTCATGCACAATAACAGGCTTCCCCAAGGTTTGTGCCAATGCCAATGTTTTACAGAAAAAGGTTTTCTGTAATGCTTGCACTTCAGGGTCTTTATCCCAGTAAAAATCAAGTCCTGTTTCTCCTACCGCAACCAACTGAGGGGTTTGGAGCAAGTGGGTTTCTAAGGTCTGCCACCATGTCTCTTGCGCCCAAGAGGCTTTCCAAGTTGCGACCTCGGTAGGATGAATGCTCAAGGCCCCAACCCACTGAGGATACTGTGCCAACATCGTGAGAATAGGGTGCCAGCACTCAGGACTCACGCTCGGTAATAACACATGCGTCAGTTCAGGGGTGTACGCTAGGGCTTCCTGCCAGCGTTGATGTGCTTGGGCATCATGCCACTTATCCCTCTGAGGGTTCAGAGGCGAACCCTCAGAGGGATAAGTGGCACCTTGATAGTGCATGTGGGCATGGGTATCAAAAAATCGCATCATGGCTTATGGGAAAAAGTGGCTTCATCGTGTAAAACACATCCTAAAGATTAAATGACCAGTGCCGTGGTGGCACCGCCTGTGAGAGTCACCTGCTGAAAGTCTGTGTCAAAACTGACCCTTGCACCTGTTAAAGTTGCCTTACTGGGGTAAGTAATGGTGACACCCCCATATGCCTCAACCCACTGGGCTTTAGCATTAAAGTCTAGCGTTTGGCTTTGCAACGTAATGTGCTTTGCGGTACTGCGTAACACCACGGACTGACGCAAAGTGACAGCCTGTGTTTTAGGGTAATACGTCCCTGTTTTTGATTCAAAGGTTCCTACCGCTTGATGGGACACATTATAAATGATCCCCGAAACGTACTGTAAATCAGCTTTTGATTGGTCAGCATTCAGTACAGCCTGTTTTGCAAGTAGCTTCCAGGTATCACCTGTAGGTTTTGTAATTTGAAAGGATAGTCCCTGAGCCTTCACAGGAAAACGCTTGATGCCCTTGTCATCGGTGTGAACCGTAGTATCCTCAGGGGGAATCGTCGATGAGGACGTTTTATCCAAACTGGCAGGACGACACCCCGTCAATACGGTAAGTGCGTACCCAACGCATAGTACACTCAACCAAAAACGTGCCATCCACTTATCACCTTACTTCATGAGCTTAGAACAACCCACATCACTCAATGCCCCACCCATCATGCCTGCGACGGGCTACTGTGACAGGTAAACCTTCCGAGCAAAATTCAATACTTGCATAACAAATAAAAACATTTTGTTGCATCAAGTTATGGTATAGTAAATGATACACGAAGTGGCTCTCACTTGTATAGAGAGGAGTCCTTCATGGTGTACTGAAGCCGTACACGGTTCTAAAGCGACCTGATAAGAAGAGACTCTGATGATAGCTTCTATACGTGATAGAACAGAGTGATGTTTAAACCCTTTGACCTCAATGAGTGCTTTCTCCATGATGATGATTGTTTCCAATCCAAGGAGCCTGTTATACACCTTTAGCATGCCAAGACCTCACGCATGGGTATGGTTTTTTCTTTTGCAGTGTGTGATAGGCTTCATGGGCATAGCATTAAAGAGCGAAGCCGCACCTCCTCTTCCACACAGTCCACAAACAAGTATTCAACAAGCACATTCACCCGCTACACGGTCTACAAACTCGTGCCAAACACTATCGCTTCCAAGTATCACTCAAGTGGTCGTAGAACCCGAAGGGATGATTCGTTTTGAGTTCAGTGCCTTTCCATGCCAAACCACGCTGACCCAAGCAGTACAACTGAAGCCCGTAGGCTATATGGTACAGCCCTTACGCTACGTGGTAGATATTGACCGGGCCGTTCTAGGGTCAAGTGCTTTACTTACCCCTCAAGTCTTTCATCAACACCCCTTAATTCGTAAAGTACGTATTGGGCAGGTGTTTCCCACGACCGTTCGTATGGTGATTGACCTTGTAGAGGGTCAAGGGATTCAACTCACGCCTTTTGAAGACCTCGACCACCCTCAAATTGTGATGAAACTCACAGCGGCTCCTTTACCCCCTAACATTGCCCTACAGCAAAAACAACCCATAAGCCCCCAAGCGGTATCTCATACCCTGAAAGGGACGCAACTACTCTCAAAACAAAGTCATACGCTACCCAGCCAACTGGCGAGAGTATTAGCATCACCCATGCAGGGCGAAACGAAACAATCTAAGTTTCAAGTGAGTACCAGTCAGCCTCTTTCCTTAAAAGCCACGCTCTTAAAGGCAGGTCCCTCCACGCGCACAGGAGATGATGTCCTGTATTTAGAGCTTCTTAATGTAGCACCGCCAGCAGGAGGTGCCACCATGCAGTTTCAGGTGCAAGATGTCCCTCATATCAGTGAGGTACGCTGGCAAGCTCACCCAACGCTTTCCAGTGCTTCCACTTTGGTTATACGGTATAACGTGCCTGTTTCAGGGTTCACGTGGGAACGTAATGCACACGACACCCAATTTACGTTCCTCCTACAACACGACCCCACACGACCCAAGCCCCCTATCGTGATTCCCCCTCCGTCATCTCAAGTGCCTAAAGTGCCTGATACCTCCTTACAAGTACCTAAGCTTAAAGGCAAAGGGCTTGTGGTGATTGATGCAGGACACGGTGGCAAAGATGCAGGTGCCATGAGAGACGGCATTAAAGAAAAAGAGTTAAACCTTGCACAAGCCTTTAGACTCAAACAGATTTTAGAAAATGCTGGCGTTACAGTACGCATGACACGTAGCACAGATTTATTCTTAGCCCTTCCCGAAATCACGAGTATCACCAACCGAATCAAACCAGACCTTTTTGTGAGTATTCATCAAAACAGCTCTACTTCGGATAAGCCTCGTGGCATGGAGACCTATTTCTATACGGCACAAAGCCGACTACTTGCGGATTTAGTCCATCAAGAGCGTGTAAAAACACATGGCACCAAGTCACCCAACAACGGGGTAAAACGTGCCATGTTTTACGTGATTCATCATACAGAGGTACCCGCTATTCTCTGTGAAATTGGGTATCTGTCTCATCCCTCAGAGCGATTACTGTTAATCAATCCCAGTTACCAACAAGCCCACATGGAAGCAATTGCACGAGGGGTTTTACAATACCTCAAGGTCAATCCTTAGCCCTGCGTAGGCATAACCCCAATAAAACACAATCCCCTGTAATAGAATTACAGGGGATTGGAGGCGGCACCCAGATTCGAACTGGGGATAAGAGTTTTGCAGACTCCTGCCTTACCACTTGGCGATGCCGCCACACCTGTGTATACATTAGCCCAAGAGCAATAAAAACACAAGTAGCCAAACCGAGAGGCAGTTGAAAGCGTAGGCATTCCTATAGTCAATCCCTCTCCAAGACGACCACCATTCAAAAACCCATCATACTCATTGAACGAGGATTACTTATCTGTTGAAAAGCTATTAGAGGCATAATGATGTTTGGGGAGTTTTTGTCCTTGAGCATCCGTCATGTGACATCGCATAGACCCTCGATGAAGCCAATTTTTTTGAGAGAAAGCACTCAGTGTAAAAGCTTGCCTGACATTAGGAATCAAGAACTCAGGTGAGCCTTTCACTGGCTTACCATAAATTGAGAGACTATCGTCTCGGTAATCCCCCTTGGCTTGCAGTTGCCTAGGACGTAAAAACAAATGTCCGCCTTGAACTTGTTTAGGGTAATACAGAGCAACACCCAAACTCTCATGCCAGTGCTGTCCTTCAATACCATCTGTATGAGGGTACATCGCCGAGGAGTTCGCAAAATCAAAAGGGTCGGAGGTAATATACGTTCTCTCCGCACCCAAGATGTTTCGGAGCCGTGCATCAAGATGTTCTCGGAGTTTTTCCGCCACGGGAGCTTGCGGAACTGTCGCAGACTGCGGGGATACTCTTTGAGGATACATTAAAGCAGTGTGCCTCTTGCCACTATCTGTAGAGACAGGAAGGTAACTCCATACCAAGCCATAAACTTCAAACTTTGATGCAAACGCATCAAGGGCATCAGGCATCCAAGCACCTGTAGGCTGACCCTTTGCATTACGCTCTAGGAATGTAGGTCGCCAAGGCACTTTCGCACCTACAGGCAGACGAATATCAGTCGGATGATGTACACCATTGGCAAAACGATAGTGTAGGACTCTAGGAACAGACTTTAAGACCCTTGAAGCTATATTACCATAGGGTTGTAACACCATAACGAGCCAACTTCTAGCATACTGAGGAAAGTATCAAACATAAAAAACCTTCACAAAAAAGCAATCAAGAAAATAAAAACAACCTGAAGGGTATGCTTGCTTTTTCTCTCTCCTCACGCTTCCTTCAAACCCACTAGAGTCCTTACAAAAGATGTGCTATAGTGAAACCATCTTTAAAAAGACTGTCTTTTCTTGTTTATCAATGTTTGACTTTTTCAAACAACATGTTTTTCAACCCTTGGTTATGTTCCTTTAAACGCATGGTGTCTGTTTCCTGTTTTTTCACTGGATACAAAAAGGATTTCTCTCTTATGTCACGTTATGCCTCATGGATACCTTCTCACCTTAGCCCTCTCGTTGTTGCAAGCGGACTGGCAAGCCTTCTACTCTTCCCCTTAGGGGGTATAGGCGTATCGGCTGATACCTCAGGAGTCGATAGCCTCCTTGACCTTAAGCCCGCATCAGGGAGCGTAAACTACACAAGCCCTTCTTACACCTCTACAACCACACCCTCCTCCTCTTCAGGATGGCAACAAACGAGCATTCCTAATCAACCCAGCACTGGAGTCACCTCGTCTCAAGTCAATGCGTGGCAACCCAGTACAACCTATCCTAGTAACTACACAACACCCGCAGAGTCAAACAGCACTTTGTATCAAGGGCGTATTGTGACACTCCCCAAAGGGTATCAAATGCTAGTACGGCTTGACAGAGCGCTTAGCAGCGCCTCGGCAAGACTCGGAGAGCCTGTGAATGCTGTGTTAGAAAGTGATGTTGTCATGAATGGCGAGGTCATTCTTCCTCGGGGTAGTGAATTGATGGGTACGGTGACAGGCGTGAATGCGGCTGAAGTCATGCGTCGTCCTGGGGAGCTTGATATTCGGTTTAACAGCATTCGTCATGCCACCACAGGAGCCACCTCTCCGATGCAAGCACGTGTGAGTACCACCTCCATGGGAGGCGTACTTAATGGCAATAACTACCGAGGAGAAATTATCCGAGGCGCTGCAACCATGGCAACAACCACAGGAGTAGGTGCATTGGCAGGGATTGGTATCGGACACCTTGCAGGGAGCGTAGGACGAGGTGCCGCCTTTGGTGCCAGTGCGGGACTCATCGGAGGTTCTGCCATGGTACTGCTTAAAAAAGGACGTGAAGTGGTGCTTCCTGAGAGTACACGTCTTAACTTATCATTAGAAGAGAATGCTGGCATTTCTCTTCGTTAAATCAAACACACTAGGTGCTTTATCTGATACACCAGACCCTCTTTATCGCTATGTTAAAGAGAGTCTGGCTGGTGTACATAGTTTTTTAATACCGAAGTTAGTCTTTCAAACTCCAGAAGGTCATGAGCAAATCAACTGCCATAATCAAAATAGAGGCACGCACAGCAGCTTGCGTACTAGCACGTCCTACCGCTTCAGCCTGACGAGCCGCTCGCACGCCTTCCAAATACGCTACCAATACCACAATCATGCCAAATAAGATGCTTTTTCCCAAGCTAAAGTATAAATCTTTCAGACGTATATAATGAGAGACCGACTCTAAATACTCAAACATATGCAAATGGGAGGTAAGCCATGCCATTTGGATTCCCCCTAACGTTGCCGTGAGGTGAAATACGATCGTGAGAAAAGGAATACTCCACACCATGGCAACCAGCTGTGGCAATAAAAGTAAACGCACAGGATTGATTTGAAAAATCTTGAGGGCTGTAAGTTGGTCACTCACTAACATGTTGGCTACTTCAGACGCAAAAGAGGTACCATTTTTAGCGGCAATGGTCAGACTTGTAAAAATAGGTCCAATTTCTTTCACAATCGCTAAGGATACAAGCCCCCCCACTTGAGACAATCCGCCAGAGGTTCGAAACTTATCCACCACCTGTAGTGTCATCACAGAGCCTACAATATAGGCAATAAGAAGCATCATGGGAATAGAGCTTACGCCTAAACGTAAAATATTTTGAGCCACCAATCGCCACTGCAATCCTCGAGGTTGTACCAAAAACTTAAGGCAATCTCTGAGAAGTATCACGCCCTGCCCTAGATAAGCCACGGCACATCCTGAGCGGTAAAGAAAAAATTCAAGGGCTGGAGAATTCACTGTATGAGCCTATCTTGTTCCTGAACAGATAACACCAACGCACACGCATGAGAGCATCCCCGTGCTTAAACCCCCTTTTCAACAGACACATCAAACGCTCTTGTATCCCTGAAGGAGCCTAGCTACCATCACGCACTCATTCTAACAACCCTGATGCTTGGACTCAAGTAAAAACTCACTTCAAACGAAGCTGGTTTTAAACCTCATTATCAAAAGAAATTAAATTACCTGTTCATGAATTATTTAAACCTATTTTAAATCGTGCTAGTATACAGTAAAAACTGAAACATTTAGAATTAGGTTATTGTTTTGTATCATTGTACAAATAAGCACCTTGGAGGTTTATTGAGGCATGGATCTAACAGAAAAAATACGACAAGAAATACAAGGACTACAAGATAAATTCTTTGAAGAGAATGGGTCTATAAACCTATTAAAGATAACACAAGATCATTAGGGGATGTTTGCAAATAGGGGCATCATCTTAGCCAATCCAGTACGCACGCCATACTCACAAAACCTGCATAATGCATTGCTAGCTTCTCATAACGTGTCGCAATACGTCTTAACCTCTTTAAACGCTGAAAACAATT
>JBJTUH010000154.1:0-3243 GCA_046080605.1 Vampirovibrionales bacterium | reverse complement strand
GGTTAATAAAGAGGAGTTGTAAAAGAAGAATCGTAAGCAACCGCACGAAGAGGCGGCGACAGGAACAAAGAAAGACGCACATCACACTGTGATGACACCGTAGAGAGGAAAGGGGGGATGATGTCTTGTAGTGTACAAGACTCTAGGGAATACAGACAAGTGAAAGTTCTGACATGCTATGGGGATACCCTTGCGGTTTCCCCACAGGGAGAGGGTGTTAGAGACACCATGTACACACACATAAACGGGATACCACAAGGGTATCCCCTACGCACATTCCTCTTGTAGGGGACGGTCTTGTACCGTCCCGACAAGCAAATGGTATCTACACCTGCCAAGCGGGATACCACAAGGGTATCCCCTACGCATCTTGGGAAGGTCAACCATCTTTTCCCACACGTGGGTTTACGTTACACTGGAGGGTAAGCCATACAGGCAAGGGTTTCATGTCTTTTCTTTTCCCCTCGTGTCTTAACCGTCAACGCCTATGTGCCATATTCTAGTTGCATGTGCCGAAATAGCCTAAAAGTGAGCGTGTTTTTATGATGATGTTTTCCTCCGTAGAGCCTTCGATTGCCTCGGTTTCTCCTCGTTTGCCTCTGAACGACATTCAACAGCAAGATGCGTATCTCCCTGAACAGAGCGAGACCTTTTGGCAACGTTGGTGGGACACCCAAAAACTTTACAAGGTAGACGTAACCCCTGAGGACACCCGAGAAAACACCTTCTATGCCCTGAGTATGTTTCCATACCCCTCTGGTAAGCTCCACATGGGACACGTACGCAACTACACCCTGACCGATGTCATTGCTCGGTTTTACAGAATGCAGGGTAAAAAAGTGCTACATCCTATGGGGTGGGATAGCTTCGGATTACCCGCCGAAAATGCCGCCATTCAAAGAAATGCACGCCCCGATGAATGGACGTATAGTAACATTGACAGTATGCGTACCCAGTTACAACGCTTAGGCTTTTCCTATGACTGGGATAGAGAGCTGATGACCTGTCGTGAAGATTATTACAAGTGGACGCAGTGGCTCTTTTTGTACTTGTACGACAAGGGGCTTGCCTATAAAAAAGAAGCCGCTGTCAACTGGGACCCCATTGACCAAACCGTGTTGGCGAATGAGCAAGTGGTAGACGGGAAAAGCTGGCGTTCAGGGGCATTGGTTGAGCGACGCTACATGAGCCAGTGGTTTTTTAAAATTACGGCTTATGGGGATGAACTGCTGGATAGTTTATCCTCTTTAAACGAATGGCCCGACAAAGTGAAACTCATGCAGGCAAACTGGATTGACCGCTCTATTGGGGCAGAAATCACGTTTCAAGTGCAAGGACACCCTGACACCATTACCGTGTTTACCACACGCCCTGATACCATTTACGGGGCAAGTTTCCTGACGTTGGCACCTGAACATCCGCTGGTGAGCGTGTTGACCACGCCTCAACAACAAGAGGCTGTGACGACGTATCAGGCTTTGACCAAACACAAAACAGATATTGAGCGTAACAGTACCTCTAAGGAAAAAACGGGGGTCTTTACGGGAGCGTATGCCCTGAACCCTTATACGCAAACCCCTGTTCCTATCTGGATTAGTGACTATGTGCTACTGGAATATGGTACGGGTGCCGTGATGGCAGTGCCTGCCCACGATGAACGAGACTTTGCCTTTGCGACGCAGTTTAACTTACCCGTAAAAACGGTGATTCAGCCAGAGGGTGCTTCTCTGCCTGACCCCTTACATGAGGCGTATACCAGCCATGGCATGCTGTGCCACTCAGGGGCTTTTGATGGACTGAAAAGCCAAGAAGCCAAAGAGGCGATTGTCACGTTTGGAGAAGCCCAAGGGTTTGCGAAAAAGCGGATTCAGTTCAGATTGCGTGACTGGTTGGTGTCTCGTCAACGGTACTGGGGAGCTCCTATCCCGATTATTTATTGTGATGATTGCGGTGTCGTCCCTGTGCCTTTAGATCAGTTACCTGTGACGCTTCCTAAAGATGTGACATTTACAGGGAAGGGAACCTCGCCCCTTGCAACGCATCCAGACTTTACCCAAACGGTATGCCCTAAGTGTGGGAACCCTCATGCACGGCGTGAAACCGACACCATGGACACCTTTGTATGTAGTTCGTGGTATTACTTACGCTTTCTTGACCCTCACCATACAGAAAAGCCTTTTAGTCCTGAACTGATTGAGCGCTGGATGCCTGTTGACCAGTATGTGGGTGGTATTGAACACGCTATTTTACATCTTCTTTATGCACGCTTCTTTATGAAAGCGCTTCATACGGGTGGATATACAGGCACGGTGCAAGAACCCTTCAAACGCCTATTAACCCAAGGTATGGTGCTAAAAGACGGTATTAAAATGAGTAAGTCAAAAGGTAATATTGTAGACCCTGATGCGATTATTGAGGCATACGGGGCAGATACTGCCAGATTTTTCATTTTAAGTGACTCGCCTCCTGCGGTCGATTTCGACTGGAAAGATACAGGGGTCGAGGGGTGTTATCGCTTTTTACACAAAGTATGGCGTGAAGTCACCCAACGTCTACCCCAGTTGACAGATACCCCCAGCGAGACTTTCTTAGCGACTGCCTCTATGACGACCGAGCAGAAAGCACTGTACCGTGCCGTCAACCTTTACACCCAAGGCATTACACAAGATGTTCAAAACCACTACCAGTTTAATACCGTGGTGTCTAAACTCCGAGAACTGGTGAATGCCCTAAGTAAGCATCCGAAGGAAGCAACGCCTTGTCCTGTGGTGACGTATGCGGTGCGTACCATGATTTTACTGATGGCACCTGTGGTGCCTCATTTTGCCGAGAGCCTTTGGTATCGGTTGAATTATCCTCAACGTTCTGCCCATGTGTTTGAAGTCCCAGACGATTACCAGTCGGTACTGTTACAAGCTTGGCCTCAAGTAGATGAAGCGGCGCTGATTGCGGAAGAGGCAACGGTGGTGGTTCAAATCAACGGGAAGGTACGTGATAAGCTTGTGGTTCCTATGGGGTTGTCTCAAGAGACACTGCAAGCCCAAGCACTTGCCTCAGAGAAAACCAAGCAATGGCTGGAACAGTTGGAAGCCCAAGGGCAAGTGGTTCAAAAAATTGTGGTGGTTCCCAACAAGTTGGTGAGCATCGTCATTAAGTAAGTGCGTCATAGCCTGTACCCTGCGTAGGGGATACCCTTGTGGTATCCCGTTTGGCGTGTGTAGGTTTGGTACGTATACGTTTTGT
>JBJTUH010000153.1:0-10252 GCA_046080605.1 Vampirovibrionales bacterium | reverse complement strand
TTTCTTGGATAAATAAGCTCTATTCTATATTAAACATTCATAAATAACACTCTCCTTTTTAAAAAGGGCTTGTAATTCTACTATGTTACAGAGACAATAAAAAACTGTAGTATGGTGTTTCATGCTTGTAGTTCTTTTAATGGGTTATCATTAAAAGTGACCTTGCACTTTGAAATGCTATACACCCTATCCTTTTAGGTGCATTGTGGAGTGTTGCTTAAAAGTCACTTACTTGGACAGTAGGTTCGTAGGGGTTTCGCTTGGTGTTGGCACAGCTTCTATCAGTGTCATATGCCTTTCAAAAAGTGAAGCGTTGTTGATTTCTCCAGTTTTTAACGAATGGTGCTTATATTATGCCTACTTTCGCTGATAAACAGCAGGTAGTTTCTGAATTAACCACTCCTATCGAAAGTGCGACAGCCGTCGTTGTAGCGGACTATCGTGGCTTTACGGTGGAGCAGTTAAATCAGCTCCGTGCTGAACTTCGCAAAGAGGGTGCAACATTCAACATTGCCAAAAATACACTTATTAAGCGTATGGTGGCTGGTACTTCTAAGGGTTCCTTAGAAGCTGTCCTTAAAGGGCCTACGGCATTGTTAATCGCTTCTGGCGATCCTGTTGCTCCCGTGAAGGTGCTGAAGGATTTTTACAAGAAAGCAAAGCGTAACGATGATATTCGTGGTGGTTGGTTAGATGGTCAGTTCCTATCTGCAAAAGATGTGGATGCTGTGGCTGATCTGCCTTCTATCGACGAGCTTCGTGCCAAGTTGGCGGGCTGTATTGCCAAGCCTTTGGTCAGCCTTGCTTCTGTGCTTTCTCAGCCCAGCAAGCAATTGGTTTACGTTATGGAACAAGTCAATCAAACTCGTCAAGGTGCGTAGCCTAGGGTTGGTCTGTTCGGTAGCGTGAGGTTCCATTGAATACCTCTCCTTTTTTGTATGTACACGATGTTTTGTATTCTCATTTAATCTACCATGAGGTTTTTCCACCATGATGATGGCTGTTGAACTCGATGCCAAAACCCAAGAAATTTTTGAAGCGATTAAAGGTCTTACCTTCCTTCAAACCGCTAACTTAGTCAAAGCTTTTGAAGATGAGTTCGGTATCTCTGCCGCTGCTCCTGTTGCTGTGGCTGCGGTTGCCGCTGCTGCTCCTGCTGCTGCTGAAGAAGAGCAATCTGAATTCACCGTCATTCTTAAGGACGCTGGTGCTAACAAAATCAATGTCTTGAAAGAAGTCCGTGGTATCACAGGACTTGGCTTGAAAGAAGCAAAAGACCTTGTTGACGGCGCACCTAAAGCGGTGAAAGAAGGCGTTAAAAAAGAAGAAGCTCAGCAAATCAAAGAAAAACTTGAAGCTGCTGGTGCTGTGGTTGAGCTTAAGTAAGCTTTTTCAACGAGAAGCGTTTACGGTATATCTGTGGCGCTTCTCGTTGTCTTTAAAAACGGGATAGGTTTAGTCAATTCTGACCCCTGTCCGTTTTTTATTTTTGTTAATTGATAGCGCCTATTGCTTCTCGTCGTTTTCTTCTTGTTGCACAAAGCAATGTGTTTGATTGATGTGCCTTTTCATCAAGCTTTATCCTTCACTGTTAAAAGCCCTTTTCAACGAGTAAAGTAAGTTAGAGGGTTGATATTTTATTTTGAAGTGTCTTTTGTGTGCCTTTAGACCCGTTGCTTTAAGCCATTTGACGTTTACGGTATGCCCTGAAAACTTGGTAAGTGGTGTTCCATCAAAAAGGTATCCAAGTTGCTTAAACGTCGTGTGCAGTACTTTTTAGGGTCTTTGAGTGTCACTGATGTTTCTCTCCTTTGTGTTTCGTGTTTCGTTTTGTGTGCATACCTTATCAAGCCGTGTTAGGTAATGTCTGAGTCTGTCTTCATTCGTCTGAGTCTTTAGGGTATTTCACCTTGCCATAAGCGATGAATGTTAAGACATCTATAAGACGTTCAAAAGCCATCACGTATTTTCATTAAGGTCATGCTTTTTCTGTTTGCTAAGGAACCTTGAGGTATCCATGATGACGCAGACCCCTGCTGACACCCTGTTTACAGATTCTATGTTAAACGTTCCTTCTCCTAAGGCTCACCGTGCAACATTAGAAGGCTTAGGTGCTTTGGCACTTGATTACTTGCCTGATTTGTCGGAAATTCAAAAGCAATCTTTTGAATGGTTTATTCGTGAAGGGTTGAAAGAGGAGTTGCTTTCCTTTTCTCCTATTCGTGACTACACAGGACGTTTAGAGCTTTACTTCCTGCCTGAGTATCGCTTTGACAAGCCCAAATATACGGTGGATGATGCCCGTCTTTTGGAAACAACCTACTCCAAGCAGCTGCATATTAAAATGCGTTTGGTGAATAAAGAAACGGGTGAAATTAAAGAACAAGAAGCTTACATTGGTGAAGTTCCTATGATGACGGAACGAGGTACCTTTATTATTAATGGTGCGGAGCGTGTCATTGTCAGTCAGCTTGTCCGCTCTCCTGGTATTTACTTTAAGCGTGAAACCGCCCCCAGTGGTAAAAGAACGTTTAATGCAACCTTGATTCCTAACCGAGGTGCTTGGTTGAAGTTTGAAACAGATCAAAACGATGTGATTTACATTAAAATTGATAAAAATCGTAAAATCCCTGCCACAACGCTGTTAAAAGCCTTGGGACTGACGACCTTGGACATTGAAAACCAAGTGCGTCACGTGGACTTTTTACGGAAAACCCTTGAAAAAGACCCGACAAACACGATGGATGAGGCACTGATTGAGGTGTATCGTAAGTTACGCCCCGGAGATCCCCCAAGCGTGAGCGGTGGAAAGTCTTTACTTGAAGGACGTTTCTTTGACGAAAAACGCTATGACCTTGGAAAAGTGGGACGTTATAAGCTGAATAAAAAGCTTGGACTCTCTATTCCTGATGAAGTGCGAACTCTCACCCCTCAAGATATTCTTGCCGCCATTGATTACCTTATCAATGTCCATTACGAGGAAGGCATTATTGACGATATTGACCACTTAGGTAATCGTCGTATTCGTGCCGTGGGTGAGCTATTGCAGAACCAATTCCGTGTGGGATTAACTCGTCTTGAGCGGATTGTGAAAGAGCGTATGACCCTACAGGATGCTGACGCACTGACACCTAGCAATTTGTTGAACCCTAAGCCTCTGCTTGCAAGTATTCGTGAGTTCTTTGGTAGCTCGCAGTTGTCTCAGTTCATGGATCAAACCAACCCTCTTGCAGAGTTGACGCACAAACGTCGTCTTTCTTCTTTAGGGCCAGGTGGCTTGACTCGGGAGCGTGCAGGGTTTGCCGTACGTGATATTCACCCCAGTCACTTTGGACGCATTTGTCCTGTTGAAACGCCTGAAGGTCCTAACGCTGGTTTGATTGGTTCGTTATGTACCTTTGCCCGTGTGAACCCTTATGGGTTTCTTGAAACGCCCTACCATGTGGTGCGTGAGGGTGTGGTAACCGATGAAATCCATTACCTTTCTGCCGATGAAGAAGACCGTTACCGTATGGCACCTGGAGATGCACGGCGTGACCAGCAGGGTGTGCTGATTTCTGAGCAAGTGCCTGTACGTTATCGTAACGAGTTTACAGTCACTTCTCCCAAGTTGGTGGATTATGTGGGGGTTTCTCCTATTCAGATTATTTCTGTTGGAACATCCTTGATTCCTTTCCTTGAGCATGATGACGCAAACCGTGCCTTGATGGGTGCGAACATGCAACGTCAGGCGGTGCCTCTTGTTAAAACAGAGCGTCCTCTTGTGGGAACGGGTTTAGAGCGTAGAGCTGCTCGTGACTCTGGCATGATGGTACTTGCCTCTGTTGCAGGAACGGTGGAGCGTGTCACCGCCTCTGAAATTGATATTCGTGAAGCGTCTTCAGGGCGTGTGTTCCGACACAAGCTCATTAAGTACCTTCGTTCTAACCAAGACACGTGTATTAACCAGCGTCCTGTGGTGAGCTTAGGTGAGAACGTTGAAAAAGGCTCCTTGCTTGCCGATGGTGCTTCAACACAGTACGGTGAGTTGGCTCTGGGTAAAAACATTCTGGCTGCGTTTATGCCTTGGGAAGGCTATAACTTTGAAGATGCGGTACTCATCAGTGAGCGTTTGGTGCGTGATGATGTGTTTTCAAGCATTCACATTGAAAAGCTTGAGATTGATGCACGTTCCACGAAGTTAGGGCCTGAGGAAATTACACGTGAAATCCCCAACGTTGGGGAAGAAGCTTTACGCCACCTTGATGAAGAAGGGATTGTGCGTATTGGAGCCAGAGTGTTTGCCGATGATATTTTAGTGGGAAAAGTCACGCCTAAAGGAGAATCAGAGCATCCTCCTGAAGAAAAACTGTTGCGTGCCATTTTCGCTGAAAAAGCACGTGACGTGAAAGACAACTCCTTGCGTGTCCCTCATGGTGAAGGCGGACGTGTGGTCGATGTTAAGGTCTTCCAGCGTGAAAAAGGCGATGACCTCCCTCCTGGTGCCAATACGGTGGTGCGTGTGTATATTGCACAACGTCGTAAAATCAGTGTAGGGGATAAGGTTGCGGGTCGTCACGGAAATAAGGGGATTGTCTCTAAAATTCTTCCCGTGGAAGACATGCCTTTCTTACCTGATGGTACGCCTGTGGATATCGTCTTGAATCCTCTTGGGGTGCCTAGTCGTATGAACGTGGGGCAAACGTTTGAAACCCTTCTTGGTCTGACCGCTTACTTAGATGGTAACCACTATGAAGTGCCTCCGTTTGATGAAATGTATGGTGAAGAGTCTTCTCATATTGCCGTACACGGTGCGTTACAGAGTGCCATTGATGCCAAGGGTATTAACTGGATTTATCCTAATGGTAAAGCCCATTTGTTAGACGGTAGAACAGGACAGCCTTTCCATAACCCTGTTGCGGTTGGGAAAATGTACATGATGAAGCTGGTTCACTTAGTGGATGACAAAATTCATGCCCGTTCCACTGGTCCCTACAGCTTGGTAACCCAACAGCCTCTTGGTGGTAAAGCTCAGTTTGGTGGACAGCGTCTCGGGGAGATGGAAGTATGGGCACTTGAAGCCTATGGTGCTTCCTATACCTTACAAGAGCTTCTCACCTTGAAGTCGGATGATGTGGTGGGTCGCTCACGTGCCTATGAAGCCATTGTCAAGGGGGATAACCTCAACCGTCCTGGCATTCCTGAGTCGTTTAAGGTACTTGTGCGTGAGCTACAAAGTATCGGGCTTGATATTACGGTCAAGAAGAATATGGCTGATGGTACGGCTCAAGAAGTTGACCTCATGGCAGATGACCCTTCGGTCAATCGTAATCGTCGTCGTCCTTCCATGACCTCTGTGGCAGATGATGACTTACTAGGTAGCTTCTTTGCACTAGGTAGCTAATGTTCCTTTCGGGTAGGTTTTTGGAAACGTGTTGAGGGTTTTAAGGTGTTAAGTGGTTTTTTGCTTTTCACTGTTTTCTTTTCCTTTGATGCGTTTCTGACCTAGTCCGAACTCTCCTCTATCGTTTAACCTCCTGTTTCCTCTCTTGTTCTTGATTGATTTCCCCTCTGATTTTAGGAGGAACCTCTCTCTATGATGGCTTCTACCACTATTGATCAATTTGATTTTATCCAAATTGGGATTGCCTCTCCTGAGCGCATCCTAAGCTGGTCTTTCGGCGAAGTTTTAAAGCCCGAAACCATTAACTACCGTACCTTGAAACCCGAGCGTGATGGCTTATTTTGCGAGCGAATTTTTGGGCCAACCAAAGATTGGGAATGCTATTGTGGTAAGTATAAGCGTGTACGTCACAAAGGGATTATTTGTGAGCGTTGTGGTGTGGAAGTCACCCATAGCAAGGTGCGTCGTCACCGTATGGGACACATTCAGCTTGCCGTACCTGTGGCACACATTTGGTTTTTAAAGGGGATTCCAAGTTACTTAGGTTTAATTTTGGATATGCCTCTGAAAGAGCTTGAAAAAATTATTTACTTCAATGAGTACGTGATTCTTGACCCAGGGAACACCGATTTGAAATACGGGCAACTCCTGACTGAGGATGAATATGATCGTGTGCTTGAAATGCACGAAGAAGCTCAGTTTGAGGTAGGTATTGGTGCCGAAGCGGTGAAAAGAATGCTCTCTAACATTGATATGACGCAACTCTGTGAGGAGTTACGCCAAGAGGTTGCAAACACCACGGGAACCAGTCCTAAGCGTGCGAAACTTATGAAACGTTTACGCTTGGTGGAGTCCATGTTGACTGCCAAAACCAATCCTGAGTGGATGATTATGGATGTCCTTCCTGTGACTCCTCCTGATCTTCGTCCGATGGTACAGTTGGATGGTGGACGTTTCGCCACCAGTGACTTAAATGACTTGTACCGCCGAGTGATTAACCGTAACAATCGTTTGGCTCGTTTGTTAGAAATGGGTGCGCCTGAAATTATCGTGCGTAACGAAAAACGGATGTTACAAGAAGCGGTTGATGCACTGATTGACAATGGTCGTCGGGGTCGTACCGTGGTGGGTCCTAACAACCGTCCGTTAAAATCGCTCTCGAACATTATCGAAGGAAAACAAGGGCGTTTCCGTCAGAACTTGCTTGGAAAACGTGTAGACTACTCGGGACGTTCCGTTATCGTGGTGGGTCCTCGTTTGAAGCTTCATCAATGTGGTTTGCCTAAAGAAATGGCGATTGAACTCTTCAAGCCTTTTGTCATTAACAAACTGATTGAGCGTGGCGAGTGCCAAAACATCAAGTCTGCCAAAAAGAAAATTGAACGTGCCGAAACCGTCGTATGGGATGTTTTGGAAGAAGTCATTAAGGGACACCCTGTGTTACTGAACCGTGCGCCAACCCTTCACCGTTTGGGGATTCAAGCGTTTGAACCCGTTTTGGTAGAAGGTCGTGCTATTCAGTTGCATCCTTTAGTATGTTCTGCCTTCAACGCCGACTTTGATGGTGACCAAATGGCGGTTCACGTACCGCTTTCCTTGGAAGCTCAGACTGAAGCCAGAATGCTGATGATGGCCTCTAACAATATTTTGCTTCCTGCCACAGGAAAGCCCGTCATTACGCCTACGCAGGATATGGTGTTGGGGATTTACTACCTCACCATTGATAATCCTCGTGCGGTAAAGGGTGCGGGTATGCGTTTCTATAGCTTTGATGATGCCCTTTCTGCCCATGAAGCGGGTGTGATTGAGTTGCACTCCAAAATTCATGTACGTCAAGAAGACGGTAACATGATTGAAACCACCCCTGGACGAATTATTCTTAATAAAACCATTCGTCAGGTTTTGGGCTAGTCTTGTCTCGGAAAGGTGTGTAGAAAGGTTGAATGCTTTTTACACCCTTTCCTTGCCTCTTTACATGATACCAAGTCGCATGTTTATGTTGCTTACTCTTTTATCTCCTCCTTTTTGAAAGAAAGCATCTCTCTACTTATGATGAGTTCTCCTTATACCCAAGATGCCTTTATTGCTTCGGCTTCTGTGACCACGAAACCTTCTTTTGAGTACATTAATGAAAACCTCAATAAAAAAGGTCTTGAAAAGCTTTTGCTCAAAGTGTATGAAACCATGGGGACGGCAAAAACGGCACAACTTGCCAACGCCTTGAAAGACCTTGGGTTTCGTTTTGCAACATTAGCAGGGGTCACGATTTCCATTGAGGACTTAGAGGTTCCTGAAGCCAAAAAAGGCTTGCTAGAGCGTGCGGAAAAAGAAATTGAAACCGCAAGTAAACGCTATCAGCATGGGGAAATTACGGAAGTTGAGCGTTACACCAAGGTTATTGACACATGGAGTGAAACCACAGTCAAGCTGACGGAAGAGGTTGTAAAGTCCTTTGACCGCCTGAACCCTATTTACATGATGGCATTCTCAGGGGCAAGAGGGAACTTGTCTCAAGTGCGTCAGCTGGTTGGGATGCGTGGTTTGATGGCAGACTCTCAAGGGCAAATTATTGACATTCCTATTAAGACCAATTTCCGTGAAGGATTGAGTGTCACCGAGTACATTATTTCAAGTTACGGTGCAAGAAAAGGCTTGGTTGATACCGCCTTGAAAACCGCTGACTCTGGCTACTTGACCCGTCGTTTGGTAGACGTAGCACAAGATGTGATTATTACACAAGATGACTGTGGCACTGAACGAGGTGTGTACCTTGCAGGGATTACTGAAGGGGATACACAAGTTGTGAAGTTGGCAGACCGTATTGTCAGCCGTACTTTGCAAGAAGATATTAAAAATGCAGAAGGTCAAGTGGTGTATCCTCGTGGTGAGGTGATTTCCATCTCTATGGCACAGGAAATTGCCAAACTTGGCTATACCCGTGTTTTTGTACGCTCAGGCTTAACCTGTGAGTCTCCCTTCGGGATTTGCCAAAAATGCTATGGATGGTCTCTCACCACGAACCGTATTGTTGACATGGGAGAAGCCATCGGAATTATGGCGGCTCAGTCGATTGGGGAACCTGGTACTCAGCTTACCATGCGTACCTTCCACACAGGGGGGGTATTCTCGGGTGGTACCGTGCGTCAGCGTATTACGGCAGATGTGGCAGGAACCATTGTGGGTGAAATGCCTCCGTTACGTGAAGTGCGTACCCGTCACGGGGATGTGGTGATGATGACCACACGGGATGCGTTTATTAAAATCCAGCCTACCAATGGTAAAAAAGAGATTGAAGTTACCATTCCCTTTAATACGGTGCTTCATTTCTCTGACATGGGAGTACAGGTTGAGAAAGACCAGCTTCTGGGTGAATATGAACTTGGAAGTCGTGACTCTGGACGCTTAACCGAGCGTGCGACCAAAGATATTTCCACAGACGTGCCTGGCTTGCTCTCATACGAAGGGTTTGAAGTGGATGAAAAACGTGACCGTCAAGGAAACATTTCTCGTACCGCAACCCGTTCGGGTACCATTTGGGCTTTAAGTGGGGATGTGTACACCTTGCCTCCTGCTTCCCAACTTGCGGTTGAAGATGGGCAGTGGGTGATGGAAGGAAATACGCTTGCGGAAACCCTCATTACCACTGAGTTTGGTGGAGAGGTGCGTTTACCTGAAAACCTAGAAACAAAGAGCATCAATGTGGAAGGTGAGATGCAGGAAGTGATTACACAAGGTAAGGAACTTACCGTGGTGATTGCCTCGATTGAGCCTTCTAATGCGACCTTGCACCAAACCAAAAAAGAGCTTTTGTGGAAAGTGGCTTCTTCAGAAGACACCCCCGAAGAAACGTATGTCATTAAAACACCTAACGGCAGTGTCATTGAGAATGGTATGCCGATTGCAGAGTTGCTAGACAATACGGCGGAAGTGCCTTGTAGCGGGGAAATTCGTTACCATGATGTCGATATTTCAGAGCATGATGAATTATTGTCTCAGAGCATGGTGTACTTCATTCCTGAAGAAATTCATACCATCAGTAAGTCTTCCTCTCTAAAGTCTCCTGGGTTAAAGCACGGTGAGTTTGTGAAAGCTCACACCGAGCTTGTACCAGGGGTCATGACGCACACCGAAGGACTGCTTGAAATTGTGGAAGATGGCGATATCATCCATGAAATGGTCATTCGTCCTGGGGAACTTCATCGAGTGACTGAAGTATCTGCCTTGAAAGTGGAAGATGGTCAAATTATTGAAGCAGGTACCGAGGTTGCTCCTGGGCTTGTTGCAAAAGAACGCCATATGGTGAGCTTGTTCTATCCTCAAGTGGCCTCAAACCATGCAGGTGACGATGAAGACCTTGGCGATGATATGGAAGATGGACTCTTTGGAGAAGATGACTTCTTTGGAGAAGAAATTGATGCAACCCCTGTGGAAGCAGCGTACGTGGACGTGTTGTTACGTCCTGTGTACGAGTACGATATTGCACCTCATCAGGCACAAATTACCTTTACAGGACCTGATGACCAAGATATTACCTTGAAAGCCGTGACCAAGCTTCAATACGCTGACCGTGAAAAAGTACGTCATATTGAGGGCGGTTCTTTATTGAAAACGCAGCTTGTCCTCTCGATGGAAGGTCAGCTGAGTCGTTTAAAAGGTGCGGTTGAAGTGTATCAGTCAGGGGACGATGCTCAAACGTTACGTCTTGTGGTATTAGAAAACTTGACCATTCGTCGTGATTTGGGCGGAGAACAAGGGCATAAGATGAATGCTGCCCTTCAAACCTTGTTGATGGTGAAGCACGGGGATGTGATTGAAAAGAAAACCCCCGTCGTAAAAACACGAGTGCTTGCCAAAAAAGGTGGTCAAATT
>JBJTUH010000152.1:0-4599 GCA_046080605.1 Vampirovibrionales bacterium | reverse complement strand
CCCCAGCTTTCTGCTTTTTTAGTGCAAGAGGCCTCGTGACTACACACTGCCCATACGTGTTGAGGCTCGATGCCTTCCATCGTCGGTGATGTTGGCGATACACTGGCCGTATGCGAAGGAATTGAAACAGGCTTGAGTATTCAACAAGCCACGGGCATCCCGACGTGGGCGGCTCTTTCGACAGGTGGCATGGTAAGCCTTAAGATCCCCTCATCCATTCGTACCTTGCTAATTTGTGGGGACAATGACCCAGCAGGCATCACCGCCTCGCTTGCCTTAAAAGCCCGAGCGATTCAAGAAGGCTACGCTGTGAAATACATCACTCCCCAAGAAGCAGGTTTTGATTTTAACGATGTTTTACAAAAGGAGGCAACCACATGAACGATATTCAAGCCCTGATTGATCAATCTCCATTGGAAACCGCTGAAACGGTTGAAGCCTCCAAATGGGGAACCCCCACACCGATTCAGGAGGTTTTGTTCTCTGTTGAAGAGCTTGACTTAAGCCTTGTGCCAAATGAGGTAAGGGCATGGGTACAGGATGAAGCCGAACGCTTGCAAGTTAAACCTGATTTTATAGCGGTGTCTTTAATGGTCGTTTTAAGTAGCGTTATTGGTAGACAAGTGGCCATTCGTCCCAAAGCCAAAGACGATTGGATTGTTGTACCTAACTTATGGGGCATGATTATTGGGAGACCTGCCAGTTTCAAAACGCCAAGCGTCTCAAGTGTTTTAAAACCTTTGACTCGACTGCAAGCCTTATCGATTCGAGAAAATGAACAGGCGTTAAACGAGTTTCAAGCCTTTGAAAAACGAAAAGACTTGGAACGAAAAGTGTTGACGGACAAATTAAAACGAGCCATGAAGGTAAACCCCGATACGGTGGATATTGAAGCCGAAACCCTTGCTATTGAAGAAAAATGTAAGCTCCCTCCTAAGCCTGCTTGCAAGCGTTATATCGCTAATGATATTACGATTCAAAAGCTAGGGGAGCTATTGAGAGACAATCCCAATGGTGTGCTGGTGTTTCGAGACGAACTTTCCGCCTTTTTTCACAAGCTAGATAAAGAAGGACATGACCAAGACCGTAGCTTCTTCTTAGAAGCGTGGAACGGTACAAACAGCTATTCAGATGACACCATAAGCCGTGGCACCGTTTATATCGAATCGTGTTGTGTGTCTGTTTTTGGAGGCATACAGCCCGATGTGCTTGGCAAGTGGCTCGCTGATGCGATTCACCACACGGGCAAAGATGACGGATTCATGCAGCGATTTCAACTCATGGTCTACCCCGATCCCTTGCGAGAGATTAAAAGCGTGGATCGTTACCCAAACACGCAAGCAAAAAACACTTATTTTGAACTGGTGAAACGTTTAAGCACGCTTTCCCCTGAAGTGCTTGGGTGTATTCAAGAAGACGAGGAATTGCCTTATTTACGATTCACCCCTGAAGCCCAAGCCGTTTTTGATGACTGGTATTTAGACCTAAGGCAAGGGTTTAGTCACCATGCAGGCGACAGCACGTTAGAAGCCCATTTTATAAAATATTCCTCGTTAGTGCCGTCGTTGGCGTTGATTTGTCATTTGGCGAATGGATATATAGGAAGCGTATCAAAAGAAGCCTTAGTACAAGCCCTTGCATGGAGTGAGTACCTTGCAAGCCATGCCAAACGGATTTATGCACTAGGGCAGAATCATCATGTGAAAGTGGCTCATGCGTTGTTGAAGCGGGTTAAGGCAAAAGAACTCAATAACCCTTTTACATTGCGAGAAATCAAACGCAAGCACTGGAAAGACATGAACGAAGCCAAAACGCTTGAAGAGGCATTGGATACCTTAGAAGAGCATGGCTACTTGCGAAAAGAAGAGAGTCGCCCGCTCATAGGTCGCCCGAGTGTTCAGTATTACATCCACCCTCGTTTGTTAGGGGAGGAAGCTGGTGGGTAAGTGGTTGCAAGCCTTAAAAGAAGAGCGTGCTAAGTTATCTGCTTTAGAAGTAGAAACAAGCGAAAAAAATAAAAACACCCCCCTGCACCCAGTGCCAAAAGTGTCAAAACCCCCTTTTGGCACTTTTGACACTTCCCCCCATAGCCCTTTTGAAAAAAATTCACCTGTTTCACCAGCGGACGTTCACACCTTGGTTTGTTATTTGATGCCGAAGGGCTTTGTATCAACGTACACGGTGGCGATAGACTTAAACTGGCAAGTGGCTCGTGTGAAAGCGGTGGCGTTGCACCTGAAGCACCAGCTATGGCTTTTAGAGGACACGTCCTCCATTGCCCTCAACAGCTTGGCAAGGGGAGTGTTTACATCTAAAGAAGGCGATCAGCTTTATAGAGGTAACTAAACCTAGAAGTTGAAAGATGAAAACGTCTCTATCTCATGCACGTTAACACTTAGGCAAACGCTTTAATCGGCTTAAGGAAACTTTCGTGTTTGAACACCCTGTAAGGGGCGGGCTTTGGGCTATTGAGGATGATGTATACCTTGACACAAGCATAAACCCCCACGATTGAACGAATCAATAGCCACAGAAGCGAAGTAGCTACTCGCCGTTTTACGCAACCAACGTGCAACCCCCACATTGCACAAGCCGAACGGCTTTCAACGCACGGATGAAAACCCCTTACTGAGTGTGCCTTTGAACTTTTCAACCAACTGAGAAATCTTGTCAAAGACGGTTTGCTTTTTTGTTAAATAATGGGGGTTCAGGGGACTCATCTTCGGCAGAATCTCATTTAGCTCTGTGCCGTTATCACTTGCCACACCTCTAGTTAACGATGTTTGTAAGTAACGCTCGGTGGCCTCTACATTCAGTTTTTCAGAGTCAATCAAGGCTTGAACGTCACGTTTTCGCTCGTGATCGGCAAAGACGTAAAACGCTTCTATAATGCTGGGGGTATCGGCTAAGGCAGTGAGATCGGTTTGGTGAATAAACTCAACCAACAGCCCCTCTTTGGCACGGTTGCCGATACTGGCACGAACAATCCGCCGAATATCTTCAACCAAAAGCGTTTTATCCTTGAGCTTTTTGTTTTTCTCAAAAATTTGTTCCAAAATGTAATCGAGGTTGATTTCTTGAGACTTCAGCAAATCTACCTCAAACACCACATCGTCCCAATCAAGTGCCGTCTTCTCGTTGCTAGGAGCGTTTTTCTCTCTGCGAAGCCACTCTCGAATATCGTTGTAGGTAGATTTATAATCTTGTAGCTTGCGTTCTGCAGGCAAGTGGATGTCTTGCAAGGTTGCCAAGGCATCATCACTCAAGTAATGAGCTTCTTTAAAGGATTCTATCGCTTCAGGCGTGGTTAAATCGGCTTCTTTTAAGGCTTTTAGGCACGCAAACTCATCGTAGTTTTGTAGCACATGCTCTACCCGCAAATATTCGCCAAATAGCTGAACAAAGTCTTTTTTATCGGCTTCGGTTACAATCAGTTCAGGGGTGGGGAAGCGTTGTTCTAGTTCGGTCACAACCTCTACAAAGCCTCGTCGTGCTTCGCCTGTTTCGCTATCGTTGAAGCCCTCCATGTACTCTTTATAGCTTTTTTCGAGTACAACATTCTTGGTGTTTTTATCGCCAAAAAACGTAATGGCATCAATGGTGGCCTTTTCTAAATCTCGGAAAGTGACAATGTTACCAAACGTTTTGGTGGAATCAAGAATGCGGTTGGTGCGAGAGTAGGCTTGTATTAAGCCGTGGAAACGTAGGTTTTTATCTACAAACAAGGTGTTGAGCGTTGGGGCATCAAACCCTGTTAAAAACATGCCCACCACAATCAACAAATCTACTTCTCGGGATTTTACTCGTTTGGCTAAATCTCGGTAATAGTTTTGAAACCCCTTGCTATCGACACTAAAATTGGTTTTGAACAACGCATTGTAATCATCAATAGCGGCACTTAAAAACGCTTTAGCGGGGGTATTCATGGCGGAAACGTCAAAACTTTCGTCTATAATATCGCCCGTGGCACTCTGTTCCTCGTTGGCGGCAAACGAGAAAATGGTTGCTATCTTTAACGGTTTGTCGCTGCCTGCCTGTAGGGCATGGAGTGTTTCGTAATACAGTTTAGCCGCATCTACACTACTGACGGCAAACATGGCGTTAAAGCCCCGATGCCCCCCTTGCAGGCGGTGTGTTTTTTGCCGAAAGTTTGTTAGCAGATACTGCGATATTTCTCGGATTCGCTCTGGGTGGAGCAGGGCTTCTTTGGTTTCAGAGGCTTTTAGTTTTTCCTCATCCTGTTCGGTTTCGATGCCTTTAAAGCGTGGGCGAACATCGTTGTAATCTACTTTAAACTTCAGTACTTTTTCATCACGAATAGCATCGGTAATCACGTATGAATGTAGTTCACGGCCAAAAACACCCGCCGTTGTTTCGGAGCCTAACGCATTTTCAGGGAAAATAGGTGTCCCTGTAAACCCAAACTGATAAAAGCGTTTAAAGGTCTTCTTCAGGTTTTTTTGTGCTTCACCAAACTGGCTACGATGACACTCATCAAAAATAAACACCACCTGCTTTTGATAAACAGCCAACCCCGCTTCAGACTTCATTAAATTGTTGAGCTTTTGAATGGTGGTGACAATAATTTTATTATCATCT
>JBJTUH010000151.1:0-15763 GCA_046080605.1 Vampirovibrionales bacterium | reverse complement strand
TCTGTACCTACAGGCACTTCTACAGGAAGCTGTGCTGAAATAAATAAAAAATCACCTGCACGATACGCTGGCACATAATGCCCATGGGCAACCATAGTAGACAACATAAAAAAGCCTCATCTGTTTTAGAACGAACACCACGCTATTCCTTAAGCTCAAGCAGGCTCAGACTCAGCACACGCCTTCAGCATCGTTTGAAAAACATCAGGGTCAGCATTTCCACCAGAAAGCACAACACCTATCGCCTCGTGGGCTTGAAACAGGGGCTTTCCTTCAGCCTTTGCTTGTAAAATAGCACCTAACCCTACTGCACCACCCGGCTCCACCACCACTTTAAGATATTTCCACAGCAAATACATCGCTTGTTGTGTATAAAGGTCAGTGCTTGATAAAGGCAGTACCCCCGTTTGTTTAAGGATATCAAGCGTTTTATAACCTGGTTGAGTCAGTGCAAGAGCATCACATAACGTTGTATGAGAAGGCGTAATCTTCATGACCTTTCCTTGCTCTAAAGAAAGCTTAGTATCTTCAAACCCTTCAGGCTCTACAACATAACAACGGGTATTAGGAGACTCTTGGTGAAACACACAAGACATGCCTGCACTTAATCCTCCACCACTACAAGGTATCAAGACATGGTCAAGGGCATGAGGGAGGGTCTTTGTCATCTGCTTAAGCCATTCTTTTGCCACTGTAGCTTGCCCTGCCATCGTCCAGAGATGGTCAAAGGGAGGAACCACCATTCTTCCTTCCTTTTCGGCTAACGAAGCAGCAATCGCCTCACGAGACTCTGTATGACGATGATATAAAATCACTTCAGCACCCCAAGCACGAGTGCCTTGTACCTTAATACGAGGAGCGTCATGAGGCATGACAATTTTTGCAGAAATCCCTGCATGATAGGCAGCCGCCGCAACGGCTTGGGCATGGTTACCAGAGGAAAAAGATACGATACCTTGCTGTTTCTGTTCAGGCGTAAGCTTAGATAAAAAATAGGTCGCACCTCTAAACTTAAAAGCCCCCGTTTGTTGGAGGTTTTCTGCCTTAAACCACAATGACACTCCAAGTGCCTGATTCAACAAGGGAGAATATAGTATAGGGGTAGGCACTAAATGGGATTCTAACACATGCCACGCTTCTTGAATTTCATTGTAAAGTAAAGACGTGGTCAAAGGTTCTTGTACAGCAACATACATCATCATAGGAACTACTTTCTAATACGGTCTAGTACAGGATTTTTGGAAAGATACATTCCTATTAAAAACCTTTGTGCATCAAGTGTAAAGTAAAAGGACTTATGTTGTTTTTCAGCAGAAAGGCAAGACATAACGCCATACACAGTGAGCGTAAACAATAACCTCGTATGCGTCTTGCAGGTTTACCCTGAACAAGGCGAAGCCCGCTCTTTAGGGGGGTGTATGTTTGAGCTATAATGAATGACATGTTTTTATCAGTACGGCTTTATAGCGGTGATGACTTTACGATGATGTCAAAAAAATAACGGCTCAATGCCTGTTTCATCCAACACCCTTGATACTGAAAGCATGTACTGTCGTTTGATGCTCAAAAAAAATACTCTCTCAAAATAAGCTATAGGTATACGTCATGATGATGCTTCAAGCTGGTGTTGTAGGACTCCCTAACGTTGGCAAATCCACCTTATTCAATGCACTTACAGCATCTCACGCTGCCGAAAGTGCCAATTATCCCTTTTGTACCATTGAGCCTAATACGGGGGTTGTGAAGGTACCCGACCCTCGGTTAAAAGTGCTTCAGCCTTTGGCGAAAACCCATACTATCATTCCCGCTATTTTTGAGTTCGTTGATATTGCAGGCTTGGTACGAGGTGCAAGCCAAGGGGAAGGGCTTGGAAACCAGTTTTTAGCCCATATTCGAGAAGTTGACCTCATTGTACAGGTCGTACGTTGCTTTGAGGATGAAAACATTCATCACGTGGACGGTTCTGTAAATCCGTCACGAGACATCGACACGATTCATCTTGAGCTATGTATGGCAGATGTTGCAAGCTTGGAAAAACGCATTCAAAACCTCAGCAAACGTGCCAAAAGTCAAGACAAAGAAGCCCAAGCACAGCTAGCACTGTACCAAGCCATTTTACCCACACTACAAAATGGCGAAACACTACAAATAGAGAAGTTTTCAGACGAAGAGCAACACCTGCTAAAGCAAAGCCAGCTTCTAAGCAGTAAGCCTGTGGTATATGCAGGGAATGTCACCGAAGAAGAGCTTGCCAACCCGATGAAAAACCCTCATTATGCCACATTAGTTGCACGTGCCAAGGAAGAGGGCAGACCTGTTGTAGCAGTTTCTGCCCAACTTGAAGCTGAACTGATGCAACTAGAAGATGAAGCCGAACGCTTGGACTATCTTGCATCTTTAGGTATTGAAAGTGGTGGCGTGGACACCCTCATTCGTGCCACCTATGAACTTTTAGGATTATGGACCTACTTCACGGCAGGTGAAAAAGAGGTGCGTGCTTGGCCTTTCCCCAAAGGCTATACCGCCCCGCAGTGTGCGGGTGTGATTCACTCTGACTTTGAACGTGGGTTTATCTGTGCGGAAGTCATTGGCTATCAAGACTATGTCACCTGTGAAGGGGAAAAAGTCGCAAAAGAAAAAGGACTCCTCCGTCAAGAAGGCAAGAGCTACGTGATGCAAGATGGCGATGTGGTTCACTTCCGATTCAATGTGTAAGGTATTGCCTCAAGGGCGTGATGGAAAGGATGTTTGCTTGTCACTATGACACTGCAAGATTTAGCACGCCACCCTCATGAATACGCTTGTTACACCACGTTGTGCCGTATACTTTCAGGGGCCTATCCTTTTCCCTCAACCCCCTCTGATGCTCAGGAGGGGTTGGCTTGCCTTGAAACATTAAAATTACCCTTTGAAGGCTCAGACGCTTTTTTAAAGCTGGTCTTTGAAACACTGCTACAGCAACTTACGCCAGAATGGGATACGACTTGGGGTAGTTTACCGACAGGAAAACTCACCCCAACGCTTGATTGTTGCGGTACAGGAGGCTCAGGGTTTGCAGGACGCTTTAATGTATCCACAACGGTTGCCGTTCTACTTGCAAGCATGGGAACACCCATCATCAAGTTTGGGAACAAGGCGGTGAGTGCCAAAGCTTCTACCCTAGGAAGCTTTGATTTTCTTGACGTGCTTGGTCTTTCCCTCTCCCCTGAAGTAGACCTCATCACACAGCATAGGCTCTTCCAGCAAACCAACCTATGGTTTCTGTTTGCCCCTCGTGTGTATCCTACCTTAGGCGCATTACAAGCTTGGCGAAAAGCCTATGGGCATCCGACACTTTTCAATGTGTTAGGACCGATGCTTAATCCTGCCAATCCAACCTATCACTGGCATGGTGTCATGCACCCTTCAACGCAAGCCCTGATGCAAAGGCTTACCCGCCTTGCCTCTCCTTTTCAGACCCCTCTCACCCGCCATGGCGCTTGGGCTTGGCACACCACCGAACGAGGCTTCAACCACACGCCTCATATCAATAGCGGGTCAGGCTATTTGGATGAAGCTTCTCAAGAAGGCACCCTTTTAAGCATGGCTCAAGGCAACACACCGCTTGCCTCTACCGAAGGGCTACATCAATGGCACCAATGGGTTTCCACCTTTCATCCTCTCACCCAAGCGAAAAAAGCTTATCCTGTGGTGTTGCCCTCTCTAAGCACGACTCAAGAAAAACTTGAAACGTTTCATGCCTGTTTAAAAGCACATGCCTCTCCTACTTACACAGGCTGGCAACACACGGTATGGTTGAATGTGGTGGGCTGTTTATGGCACAGTGGAAAGGTGGGGTCATTAGAAGAAGGGTGGGATACCCTTTCAAACCACCTAGCCCAAGGTCACGCATGGCAATGGTATCAAGAGGTGTTATGCCAAGCCTATCAAGCAACCTATCCCTAAAAAGACTCCCCCTCAAAACTCGTCCTGTTAGGAGGAACCCCCATGAACTCACTCACACTCGCCAAACTTTTAGAAGATAAACAAGAAGAAACGGAAGCCCAGGCAAGGATTCGTCCCCTAGCACAGCTCAAAGAAGAAGTGGTTGCATTACATGCTCCAGTCTTTCTCAATCGTTTAACGCAACCCGAAGCCTTGCATCTTATCTGTGAAATTAAGCCAGCGTCTCCTACTGCAGGAAAACTGGTAGAACAGCTTGACCTGTTAACCTTACTTGAAACCTACCACAGTGCTGCCTCATGTATTTCGGTGTTAGCAGACAAAAAACACTTTGGAGGAGGTCCTGCCCTACTCAAGCATATTACACAGTTGACCCCTCACCCTACCCTGTATAAAGACTTTGTCATCTCGGAATACCAAGTGTATCAAGCACGATGGGCATGGGCAGATGCCTTTTTGTTGGTGGCAAAAGCATTGCCTGATACTGCAAAACTTCAAGCACTCTATGAATTAGGAACTGCACTGGGCATGACTCCCCTTATTGAGGTACAAAACGAGGCAGAAGTTGAACGAGTGTTGAAGGTCATAACCCCTGAACTACTCTTGGTCAATCATCGTAATTTTGATGATTTTACGGTTGACCTTACCACCACACAACGTCTCCACAGCGTCATCCCTCGTGACGTTCACATCATTGCAGCAAGTGGTATCAAAACCCTGCAAGACATTCAGGCAGTCTATCCTTATGCACAAAGATTTTTAGTAGGGTCAAGTTTAATGCAAGCCTCTCCTGAAGAAGCCCGTGAGCGTCTTACTGCATGGAAAGCTTGGGCAAGTGGTACCATCGCACGCTAGTATATGCGGTGGTTTGTCATGTCTTTTTCATCATCATCCAATTCTTTCAACCCCTTTTATGCCATGAGAATCCTCCCTTTCCAATACCAACTCTCCCCAGAAGTCCTTCCTTTACGCCTTGGTGAGCATGGCTTTACCCAGGTCCTTGAAGCCCATGTATGCCAAGCCTTAAAAGCCTCAAAACTGATTCGCTATGCTGTTGTTGCAATGGAACCTTCAAGTTGGCACATTGAAGGAGCCTATCAAGAAGGCTAATTCTGATAAAAAACACAAGCCTGAAAAATTGAGTACACTCAAATAAGCCTCTCCCGTGTGCGACGCATGACGGGAAATTCGACGAATAACATCGGGTAAAGAGAGCTGTTCATTGAGTATAAGGTTATAAATATGGCTATAGTCAAGTAATAAAAGAGGGGTTCTATCTCTTGAGGCACCCTTTACTGCACCATCATCGTATCCACTCATAGAAACAAGAAGACCCATAGTATTATCTGATTTACGAGTAACTTTACTATAAAAAACATCAACATCTGTTACAATTGTTTTTGTTTTAGTAAACTTAGCCTCTATCAAATAAGTAGTACCATCTATTGTAATAGCACCGTCAATCTGTCGACCATCTTTATCTTTATATGGCTTTCTAGCGTCAATATCAAAAAAAGCTGCTAGGTCATAAAGCCATTTCTCAAAGTCATAACCAGCTTGTTGCAGACCCAATTTGGGAGCTAACTGATCCAAACGCTCTTTCAACGTACTAAGATTGGTTTGAGCAAGTATTCTTTCTTGTCTTTTTTTAGCTTCATTTTCCCTATTTTTACGTACTTCTTTTTCATGTTTGTCTTGATTTATTAGCGTGTTATATTCTATTTTTAGCAAACGTACAGCCTCACGGGCTTTTATAAGTTTCTCATTAGAATCGTCTAAGTTTTGTAAATCTGGAAAAGCAGTCTTTTCCGAAAGATCTTTTGCCATTGATACAATGATACGATTGCCCTGATTATCAGATCTCGTAATAAGGTAACCAAATAACCTATCTAAATATTGACTTTTAGTCTCTTGTGAATGTGGACTCGTATCCCAACTAGATAAATGGTTGTGAGGAATATCATAGTTCTGCAAAAAAAGCTTTAAGCTAGATTTACGCCAAAAAGATTTTAAAGCGGCATCTTTTGTAAGCTCTACAAAGTTAGATGATACTTGTACCATAGTAAAGTGTTAATTCTCCGTATCTGAAGTCACTTATAGCTTATAGACATTTAATTGTACACAATATTGCATTGAGAAACAATAGAACTGAAAAAAATGACAGGACAATGATATGACTGCCCTGTCATATATATTAAACACCGTCTCGAACCTTAAGCTGGAGACAGAGGGTCTACCTCTTTAATAGGTTCACGATTGATAAGGCTGTACGCAATCCGAGCATTTTCTACCAATGCTTCAGAAATAAGCGTTCCACCCTCCCCATCAGGAAATATGTCTGGGGTCATCTTAGACACTTGGCGTAAAATATCGGCGGTACGACGTATCATCCGTACAAGGTCTCCAGGGTCAAGATCGGTCAAGTTTAACACGGCCTCCCAATGCCAACCCTTTGCCCAAGCTTCTACAATCCCAATACCTAAAGGATTTAACGACACAGGCGCATCAATTTCAAACTGCTGCTGCACGTCATAGACACGCTGGGTCATGGTTTGAAGTTGACGATACAAACGACGTACTTCCTGAGACCACTGAATGGCTTCTTGTCCCCCGCCTCGGTTACGGTTCATTTCATTGACCAATGCCGCAATCAGTGCCGCCATGGTTTCAGGTGCCACGTCTGCCATCCAAGGTGTAGAAAGAACCTCCGCCATAAGAACCTCATTTTCACTCCGAATACTCGCAGCCAATAGCCCTCGTCCTGTTGGTTTATTTTCATCATCTAAATAGCCAATAGACTTAAGCATATTAAAATTATTCAAGAACCGATGCCAGTAAAAGTTCAACTGCCGACGGTAAGTATTTTCAAGTTTACGGAGCTTTTTATGCTGACGCTCTAGCTTCTCGCCTAAGCCTCGATGTTCACCAAACTTAGGGCATTCAAAGCACGGACTTGCTTTTTGCTCTGAAAGTTGTAATTCTTTTTCAGCTTCCATATCCGCAATATCCATCGCAGAAGCCCCTTGCTTCTGTGCATGATGAATCGACTTAGTTAAACGATGGGTGGTGTCTTTGAGTGCCAAGTAGTGTTCAAACTGTGTTTGAGTAAGCTCAGCAGGACAAGCGAAGTGTTGTAACGAAGTGAGGTACTCTTGTTGCTTGAAAATATCGGCTTTCAATGGCTCGGAGTCGAGCTTTTTCTGGAATTGCCCAAAGCATTGGCGTACCAAGCCCTCTGCACGCTCTAAATTATGGCGTTGTAAAATATTCAACACCATCCCATAGGTGGAGGTAAAACGACTATGTAAAGGGTCAGGAGGACTACTTGCAATTTTTGCAGCATCAGGCGCACCCGTATCCTGTCCTCCGATACTCACCACATAGCCTACGTCATCTAAGCCACGTCGTCCTGCACGCCCCGCCATTTGTAAAAACTCACTGGCTTTCAGTAAACGGTGCCCCTCATCTGAGCGTTTAGATAAGCTGGTAATGACCGTCGTACGAGCAGGCATATTCACACCTGCCGCAAGGGTTTCCGTCGCAAAAACGACTTTAACAAGATTCGCCTGAAACAAGCGTTCCACAAGAAGTTTCATGGCAGGAAGCAACCCAGCATGGTGTGAGGCCACGCCTTGATGGAGTGCCTCTAACATAGGACTCTCTTGTAAGGAAGGGTATTGCTCAAGATGTTCGGCAATCATGGCACGATTGGCTTGCACTTCCGCACGAGTTAATAAAGGCTGATGACAATCCTTCAAGACCTGTTGCACCCCTTCATCACACCGTTTACGACTGAAGGTAAACATAATGGCAGGAAGCATATCTTTTTCTTGGAGTGCTTCTATCACGGCAGGAGGATGGTACGCATAACGTCCGCCACGCCCTTTGCCTTTTTCTTTCGAGGGCGGTAGTGGCACTTCCGTTCTCAATTTATGATTCAGCGTTTTATGGCTTCCCTGTTCAAATAAGGGCATGAGCTGTTTTTTACGAGTAAAGTAAAAATGTCTGAGTGGCACAGGACGATAATCGCTCTCTACAAGCACCGTGGTGTTATGAATTTCATCAATCCAAGAAGTCAGCATTTCTGCATTGGCAACGGTTGCCGACAAAGGAAGTAACTGAATGGTTTTAGGGGCATAAATAATGCTTTCTTCCCACACGGTGCCACGGTCCGCATCGTTCATGAAATGGCACTCATCCAGCACCGCAAACCCTACATTTTCCATTAAGGAGGTATTATCGCCTAACTCGTAAAGCATATTTCTAAAAATTTCAGTGGTCATCACCAATAAACGAGCATCTCGGTTAACCGACATATCCCCCGTGAGAAGCCCTACATTATCCTCACCAAAACGGTCACGGAAATCGTAAAACTTCTGATTGCTAAGTGCTTTTAAAGGCGTGGTATAAAAAAGTTTTTTTCCTGTTTCAAGGGCATGTAATGCGGCAAACTCGGCAATTAACGTTTTCCCACTCCCTGTTGGCGCACAAACCACCACACTATGTCCCTGTTGCAGTGCTGCCATAGCTTCTGCTTGAAAAGGGTCAAGGTCAAAAGGGAAAAGCTTATGGAGGTCATCTAAGAAGGTTTGAGATAACTTGACTTGATGAGAAGAAGCTTCTGCATTAATAGACTGCAAGACGAGAGCGTTTGAAACAGTCACAGACGAGGGAGTAGTCATAGAAGTAGAAGAAGTGAAATCGGGCATGGGGGTCTCGTAAATAAAAAAACTTAAATTCAAAGATAAAGTTAAACGCTACTGAATGGAAGAAAAAAAGAGGATGATACCCTCAAAGAATGGAAAGTTCTGGGTATTGACCCCATCAAAAACATCAAGGGTGTCCCCTGAGTAAGTGAAGTTCAAAGAATAAGGGCTTGCCTCTGACTACCTCTTAATGATACACCTAAAAAGGCAATGATTCATGAAGATGTTTTAAGACAGCCTCAATGTGACCTCTCACGGCATTGACAAAAACACGCTTAACCCTCTTAAGCCTTCCATGTCTTCACACTATACCATTGGCTATCGTTTGTGTTCCCTATCAGGATAAGCTAACCCTATGATGAGTGATACCCCCGACTTTTCTAGTACCTCTCAGCCCCCTGTTGAGAAAAGCACGATGCAAACCCTCAACACTGAGACCTCTGCACAAGACCCCATCAATCACCTTTCCATTGTAGGACAAGGAGAGTTTCATGTGGTCAACTTTATTGATAAAAAACGCCTAGGTGGCACCCACACCCAAGAAGAAATTCATCATTTTGTCCAAGAAGTCATTCACGGAAGCGTAAGAAATTATCAAGTCGCTGCCTGGTTAATGGCTGCAACCATTCAAGGACTCAACTTTCAAGAAACACTCTGGCTCACTGAAGCCTTTATTGCGTCGGGTAACACGTTAAGCTATCCTAATAAGGCAAACGATGAGGTCATTATCGACAAACACTCTACTGGAGGAATTGGCGATAAAATCTCATTACTCTTGATGCCTCTCTTGGCCTGTGTGCTAGGCATTAGAGTGGCAAAACTCTCTGGACATAGCTTAGGACGTACAGGAGGAACCGCTGACAAACTTGCAGCTGTTCCTAACTTTAATACGCTCTTTACCGCACGAGAGTTTGTCACACAACTTCAAACCCATGGCATTGTGTTAGCACAACCTAGTGGTGACCTTACCCCTGCGGAACGCATCTTCTACGACCTAAGAGATGTCACTGCCACCGTAGAAAGTATCCCTTTAATTGCAGCAAGCATTATGGCAAAAAAAATTGCGACAGGGGCAGACATTATTTTACTGGATGTCAAATGCGGTAAAGGTGCTTTCATGAAAACACTTGAAGAAGCCAAGCTCCTTGCCCAATTATGCCAAGAGCTTGCAAGACATTTCAATAAAAAGTGCGTCACCGTTGTCTCTGGCATGGATGCCCCTATTGGGTATACTGTAGGACTAGCCCTTGAGGTAGATGAAGTATTCACGGCATTGGAAAAGCATGGGGAAGGACTTGCACCTGACCTGCTAGAACTCACACTTGAACTAGGAGCCTTGGTGCTGGTAGAAGCCAAAAAAGCAGTTTCAACTGACCTAGCCAAGCAAATGCTCCTTGAAATGATTCATAGTGGTAAGGCATTCCAAAAGTTGCAAGCTTGGTTTATTGCCCAAGGGGTAGATGCAGATGAAATGCACGCAGGGCATAGCACAGGTTGGTTACCCTCTGCTGACCGATGTATTATGCTCCCTTCACCCAAAACAGGCTATGTCACGGAACTCAACCCTGTCCTTGTAGCTGATGTCATGATGCTTGTAGGTGCAGCACGAGAAGCCATGGAAGAGACCTTACAATACGGAGCAGGCATTTTACTCCATAAACAAGTCGGAGAGTTTGTAGAGCAGGGTGAAACGCTTTTAGAACTCCAATGCGATGCCAAAAGCCAAAAGTACGCCTTAGACATTCTAAAAAAAGCCATTGTGATTCATGAGACATTTGAGCCTTCAGAAACCCTTGAGGCACAGTACCGTACCCATCGCCCCACAAGGCTCTTATGTGTCATTTAATCTCACACGGAATGGTAAGCCGTTTTGATTCAGCACACATGCTTATTGAAAGCTCCTCCTTCAAACAGAGGAGCTTTCACGCTTTCAACCATCCTACAAATATAGGAAGCGTACACTAAAGCGATGACCCCCTTTAGCAACTGCATCCATGCAGCGGCTGAACCATCCTTCTCTTGTAGCTTGTGTCTTTAGAAAGACTGTTGACCATGAAACGCCTTCCCCGTTTTACCACTCTACTTCATCATACAAAGTGCTTACATGCCATGTTCGCTCTTATGAGTGCCATCGCCGTTCTGCACGCATGGTGGTGGAGTTCCCTAAGTTATGCAACAGAACTGACCATCCTTCCCAACGCTCCCATGCCTGGTCCTAAAATGATTGCCATCGTTGAGCCTAGTCTACAAACAAACGTGCAGCACAGTTCCCCCTCGAAAGAACCAGCCGCCACCTCTGACTCAAAGTCTATCGAGATACCCTCTTCTAAGGCTTCTTCACCTCAAAATGCTTCCTCTGCCTTACGCATTCAACCTCCTCAAGCCTCACGCCACGTCGTTACTCATACTGCGTTATCTCACACAGGTTCCCCTACCATGATGTTGGCAAACAAAGCCACACCACAGCCTCACGCTCCTAGCGTTCGTCAGACACCGTCACACGCTACGCTTGTGACAAACCATCCTGCTATAAAACCTATAGCCTCTCAAACACCTCCAACCACGCAAGCCTCTCGTCATATGAAAACCATCGAAGTCACGCCTACACGAGGGGAAGATATTGCCATTCAAACCTTTTCTTTAAGTGAAGAGCCTGTCCCAACTCAAACGGCTCAGGCTACAAAGTCACCCTTACCTGAACTTCAGGCACTTGAAAAAGTGAACCAAGAGACATTAAACCAAAAGGCTCTTCCACAGGAGAATAAACCTTCTATAAACACGAATATCGCAGGGATGAATGGGGCAGGAACAGACTTTCAACTCGAAGATGCGTTAGACCCCTTAGAACCCAGCCAGCATCAAGCCAACTTTCCCTGGGAATATTGGCTACCTAAAGTAGGGGGAGGCATGACCCTTGTACTAGGTACCTTGGTAGGGTTACGTTATGTGGCAAAGAAGGTGATAAAGCCAGAAGCTGTCACTATTGACGAACATGAGCTTATCAACACCTTACCCTCAAATACAACCACCCTCCCCAAAACCTTACACTCTTTGGCTCACCTTGTACAAACCTCAAAACAAGCATCTCAGAAGCTTTCAGCCCGACAAACACTAGACCAACCCTCTTCAGCACTCCCTAGAAGACTTACGCTACAGGCTCCTTTTCAGCCCTCGGGTTACAGTACCGAAAAGCATGCCAACAAGGCTTCCAGTGAAAGCCTTTCTCCCGCAAAGCAAAGACTCCTAGATGCCTTGAATAGCCTCAATCAATAGTATAGGTAGACACGCTCCACCCATTACGACTGATTCAAACGCTGTAAAATCTCCTGCATTTGTCGCTTAAGATGAGGGTGCTTTACCACGTCAGCTTTCATTTTCTCGTACGCATACAAAATCGTAGTATGTTTACGGTGACTTAAAAACGAACCAATTTTAGGGAAGCTCATTTGCGTAATATCACGCATCATAAAAATCGCCATATGGCGTGCATGGGCAATATCTTTTTGCCGTGAACTTCCAACAATATCTTTAGGCGTTAAATGGAAATACTGAGACACCACTTCTAAAATCGTGTCTAGTGTCAGCACAGCCTTATTATTCACACCCAAAATGCGCTGAACGGTTGAAAGCTCTAAAGGGGTTTGGGTTAACAAGAAGTAAGCCGCAATTTTAGTCAATGCCCCTTCAAGCTCTCGGATATTTTTAGGATACAAATCTGCCACATAATGCAGAATATCTAAGGTTAAGGGGGGTATTTGAGGGTGTTCTTTACTTAAACGGTTTTGAAGAATCGCAATACGTGTTTCAACGTCAGGAGGTTGAATATCCGCAATCAAGCCTTTTTCAAATCGGTTACGTAAGCGTTCTTCCAAAATAGAAAGTGCTTGAGGCGGACGATCGCTTGATAAAATAATCTGCTTCCCTGACTCATATAACGCATTGAACGTATGAAAAATCTCGGTCTGGGTACGGTCTTTACCTTCAAGAAACTGTACATCATCTACAATGAGAATATCACAATTACGATAGCGGTCTCGAAAAGGTCGCATATCCTCTTTCTTAGACAGGCGTGCAATCAGCTCATTGGTAAATACCTCCGCCGTCACGTACCTTACGACGAGGTCAGGATAACGTTGCAACACACTATGACCGATCGCTTGAATGAGGTGTGTTTTTCCTAACCCTACCCCCCCATACACAAAGAAAGGGTTGTAATGTGCCGCAGGCTTTTCAGCCACCGCCATGGCAGCGGCATAACAAAACCGTGCATGTTGCCCTACCACGAAGTTATCAAACGTGTAACGAGGATTAAGATTACTTTGCACCATACGAGGGGTCCAAAGATAGGGTCCCTGAGATTGAGCAGCCTGAGACGACGCACCAGAAGACATCGCAAACTGGGTAGAAGGGTTTACAACATCAGCCTGACCAAAGTGACCCATAGGAAAACCTAAAGAAATCTGAGTGGTTTGTGGGGCTTTTGAAGGGGAGGGCATGACCTGAGAAGATGATTTCTTAGCACCTCTTTTTTTGGCAACGTCCTGCAGGCTATGCGTCCGTTGAGAAGACATTGAGGCTGCCGCAGACTTTGTAAAAGGTTGCCCTCTTAAAAACGAGTCTTTTCCTGAGGAGCCAGCCTGCTGTAAGTGGCTACTGAGTGCCTCAAGGGAACTCAACAAGGGTGTTTGGGAAGCTAAACGTCCACCCGTTGTTTCTTTGGAAAAAGACGACAACCCTCCTGCCCCTGCTGCGAAAGAAAGATCGAGTTCAGGCAAGGTAAAGCCGACAGAAGCCTCAGACCGATACAATCCTTCCTGTCCGTGTGCGACAGAGGACGGCTCTGAGGTAAAAGGTGCATGCGTAGGTAACCCTCCTTGACTGGTAGACACCTGTGCTTGGAAAGATGAGGTTTGAGACGAACCCTCTGGGAGCATGTTAGAGGGTGGTTCCGACTCATGCAACACATGCAAATGTACCTGAATCCCTGACCCCATCACAGCTTCTGTGGCTTCCGTTAAGATAGAGCGGTAATTTTTCCAAATCCAGTTTTTATGAAACGCACTTTCAGTGCCAAACACCAAACTGGTCTCCGTCATATGGCGCAACACCAAAGGACGTATCCAGGCTTCAAACTGCGGTTGCGAAACCCGAGTACGTACAATTGTAAAAATCTGGTGCAGTACACTCTGCAAAAAGGCTTGAGAATGCTCCTCTACAGCAGGATGGTTTTCTGGGACATCAGAGGGTAAAGGTCTTGGCGATTCACCATGCACATGAGATGGAGGCATTGGATACTCAGAAGCAATCAGCGTTTCAAGAGCGTCTAACGAAAAGCCACCCACTGAGGTAGGCATCGGTCTACCGCCAAAAGAAACATCCTCTATACGCCCGCCATGTGAGTCCGTCATACCATAAGCCATGGGTACACCTTGAAGTGCTTGAGACACTGATGGATTCGTTTGAGCAGGATAAGAAAAGAAGGAAGGCATCATTGATGAGAAAGCTAACGACAAAGAATAAAAAACCAAGAAGACTATCCACCACGGTTCAGTGTGTACGAACCTAAAAGCATTGACCCAAAAGACTCAACAGGAAAGGGTAAAGTCAACACAACGTGTATTTGCGTATTCCATGATGAACAGAGAAAAGGCAGGCGTAACATCAAACCTTACCTGTATAGAAAAAAGGCGACTGTTGCCATGATACTTTGTCACTACTTGATTAAAACCACCAGCCGATTTTTTAAGGCTACTTTCTAGTGTAAGGAAAATAGCAAGGAAAAAAAAGGGCTTGACATGTCTTTTGTTGATTTGTTGCATTTTAAACTATCTTTCACCCCCTCATTGGGTCAGCCATCGCTAGGAGATGTAAGGTCAACCACTGCCAGACACACAGCAAACTGACGATACTTTATATAGTGTTTTTAGTGTTTTCGCACGTCTCACAGAAAGACCTTGCACCATGAGAAATATTTGGCACCTGCTTGTACTATGTACAGGATGGCTTTTAAGCAGCTGCGTGATACCTCTGATACTTTCAGGCTCGCTCGTAGAAGCTTCCTCAGAAGGACTTTATGTCATTACCACACGCCCCAATGGTACGCTCTATGAAGGAGAAGAAACTGAGCTGAAACACCTTCAAGAAGTTGCCACGACAGGGGAAAGCCAAGCCATGATGACACTTTCAAGTTGCTACGGCTATGGTTGGTGTAAAGGTATTCCGAAAGATGCCAAGCTTGAATTTGAATGGGCAAGAAAAGCGGCTTTTGCAGGACACCCCGAAGGCATGTTAAATCTTGGCTTAGCGTACCGAAAGGGGCAGTTTGTCTCTGTTCATAAACCGACAAGCTTTGCTTGGATGAAGCTTTCACTCTTGAGGGGGTATCCTGACAGTACGGGTATGCACCAGAAAGCACTTACACTGTTTTGGGAAGGGATGAATGACACAGAAAAAAAGACAAGCCTAGAAGTATTCAATACCCTACAGCAAAAAATACCTAAAGTGAAAGTGACCCGCATCCAACTGCTTACAAAATAGTAAGTCCTTATGAAGGAGGTAGCTCAGGTAGACCAAGATACTTATCCTCATTCGCCCCAGGAATCTTAACCACTGCGTTAATACTATCTTCCAAAGCAAGGAAATCAGTGGCTTCATAAGGTGCCATCACAATCATATCGCCTGCGGTATATACTTGACCATTCATTTGAACACGCCCTGAGACCACGACGGTAATTTCAGTTGCTAGTTTGTGGTAGTGTGTCTCTTCCGCATCTCCTTTAGTGTAATGTTTAACAGCCACCTCAACGGCGTTGGTTTTATAAAGGGAAGGTTCAAAGTTCCCCACAAACCATCCTTTGAACATATCTTTCAGATGTGCAACATACATAAAAAGTTCGCATCCTTGTTGTGTTAAAAAGTAAGGGTCTGGTAAACTTTAGAGAGGATTTACTCTCAATTCTTTTAACATTATAGCATAAATATTACTCGTTCTTAAATTGAAACGCCACTCACATTCTTTCAAATGCAAATAAAAAGTTTCATCACTTAGTCCATTAAATTGAGCTAACCTCCTCTTCGCAAAACTCCAAAAACTTTCAATACCATTTACATGACTC
>JBJTUH010000150.1:0-24170 GCA_046080605.1 Vampirovibrionales bacterium | reverse complement strand
GGTGGCGAAGGCTCAACCCAAGCTTCTACTACACCAACGCCTGCAAGCTTAAATGTTCTAACGGAAACGGTTTTAGAAGGAACAGGCTCAACAAGTATTGCTGCGGGTGCAAGTGGAGGCTCTTCGGGCGGAGGCGGAGGCGGAGGCGGTGGTGGTGGTGGTGGTGGTGGTGGTTCCTCGGGCGGAGGCGGAGGCGGTGGTGGTACCAGTATTACCATTCGTAATATTGCAAAAGCTCAAGGGCAAGCCATGATTAATCCTCAAGGACCCATGGTGGTTCCTGATACCCGCTCAAATAGTATCACTGTATTTGGTACTGCCGAACAAATTGCCTTGGCTGAAAAAATGCTTCCTGTACTGGATGCTCAAGTCCCTCAGGTCACGGTAGAAGTGAGCCTTATTGAAATTAATGAAACGGGGATTAAGCAGCTTGATAGTCGTTTTGGGGGTGGTAAAGGTGAGTTCTTAACGGGGTATAACCTTCCTGACTCGCCACTACCAGGGGCTAGACCTAATGCAAGTATTGGTGACCCTTCAAGCCCTATTCAATTACCCATTGGTTTACCCTCAATTAGTACTTCAGGCTCAACCACTAACCCTATTGGAAGTATAGGGTTTTCAACCAATCCTTTCACAACAGCGAAAAACTGGACGTATCAAATTGGAGCATTGTTAAGCACTCAAAAAGCTAAAATGCTTGCGAACCCTACCATTACGGTTGCCCATGATACCGAAGGGGTTATTGCGATTACAGACCAAGTGGTACGTCGTTTAACGGTGACCAATGAAAGTGGCACTGTCACCATTACGCCTGAGTTTGGCGATGTTGGGGTGCTATTAAGCGTGGTCCCTAAGGTGGGTGAGAATGGGCAAATTACCATGCGGGTTCGTCCCTCTATTTCAACCATTCGTGCTACAGCGACTGACCCTAACGGAAGTGCCATTACTTTGCTCAGTCGTCGTGATATGGCAGTGGAACAACTTACAGTGGCTGACGGACAAACCTTTATTATGGGTGGCTTAATTAACGAAACAGTGACTGATAGCGTGAATAAACTTCCTGGGATTGGAGATTTACCTATCTTAGGGGCACTCATGCGTTCTTCTTCTGGGAATAAAAAGCGTAGTGAACTTGTCATGATGATTACCCCCCATATTGTGAATAAAATGCGGTTTGGTGAACCTGCAACTTGGAAACCTAGCCCTATCAATAGCGTGCATACCATTCATAGTATTGAAAAGCCTAAAACCCCTTAAGGGTCGGTGAGGCTTTTGTGTGAGTGAGTGATCGTTTCTCATCGTTTACTTTGTGTGATTTAGGATACATTTGACCATGGTTTCCAGATTTTTAGCCCCTTACTTTTTAACCCGTTTTGATGTTTCTCGCCTTGGGGTGTTTTCTCCTCTTTCTATCCAAGCACTATTTTTACTGCTGGTGTGCCTTCTTGGCTTGGTTGGTGGGACAACTGCTCGTATGCAAGCTAGGGCAGATGAAAATGATGCCTCACTGGTTCCTCTCGATAGTCCAAGTACACCCTCTGAAACGCCTACCAAAGCCATTGGTCAGTTAACCGTACGTCCTGTCATGGTGGAAGATGGGGTGCATGTGCCTGGAGGGCATGAGTTCATCACCCTGAAATTAAGGCAGGCTCCCGTTTCAGATGTGTTACGAGCCATTGCGACACGTGCCAATATTAATGTGATTGCAGATAGCTCTATTAACCAGACCGTGAACGTTGATTTAACGGATGTGACCGTAGACCAAGCACTGGATTCACTCAAAGCCTATGCTGGCTTGGTGTACGTGGTGCGTGGTAATCAGCTTTATGCCGCCACTCGTCAAAGTATCCCTGGTCAACGTATTCAAACCTCAACGGTTCAAATTTTTCCTGTTCGTTATGGTAATGCCCGTCAAATTGAGCAGTTTTTGATGTCTTCCTTGTTTCAAGGACAGCCAGGTGTTCAAATTAGCTCGGATTTTCAAACGAATACAATTATTGTACGTTGTGCGCCTTCATTGATGCCCACAGTAGAGTCGTACCTCAATGCACTGGATGCTCCTCGTGAACAAAAAACTTGGCGTTTAAATTACGTGGGTGCTGCCGAACTGGCACAGTTTTTAACCGCAACTGTATTCAACGACACGGTGCAACCTGCTCATAGCTTTTCGTTGGTGGCGGGTGGAGGCGGCGGTGGTGCCGCTGCTGGCGGAGGAGCAGGTGGTGCAGGAGGGGCAGGTGGTGCTGCAGGCGGTGGCTTTGCACCTCCTGGAGCAGGCGGTGCTGGAGGCGGTGGTGCTGCAGGCCCTGGGGTACAACCTTCGAATGTTATGGTCAATATTTCCCAAGTGGGTGGTGGTGGTGCTGCAGGTGGTGCTGGAGGCGGTGGTGGTGGTGGAGGCGGTGGTGCTGGAGGCGGTGGTGGACAAGCGATTGGGTTATCATCCTCAGCAACGCTTGCACTGACGAATAATGTTGCCTATACGCTGACACAAGCTTCAGTTTCTATTTCCCCTGAAGGTCCTATTTTGCTCCCTGATACCCGATTGAATACGCTGACTATTTTAGGCACTTCGGAGCAAATTGCTTTGGCAGAATCCATGATTCCTGTCTATGACCGTTTATTACCTCAGGTTGCCATGGAAGTGGCTTTGGTTGAGGTTAAGGATGCTCGAAATACAGAAATTAGTAGCACCTTTGGACAAAATCATGGAGAGCTTGGTGCAGGGTTTAATAACTCTGGTGCCTCATCCAATCTCACTTCCAGTGGTGCGGGTACCTCTAGCAGTCTAGGTGGCACCTATCTTGACCCTGCGTCTGGATCTTACCTACCTCGGCGTATAGGGCTTAATACAACTACTGTGAATGCGGCAAACCCTGCGGCTTCTTTGTTAAGTTGGAGTAGTAACCCCATTACAACCTCTAAAGAATTGTTTTTCCGCTTGAATGCCCTTGCTGCAAATAATAAGGTGAAGGTACTTGCAAACCCAACCCTTGTTGCTGCCCATGACCAGCAAGCTCTGTTGTCTATTGTGGATGAAATTGTGAGTGCTGTAACCGTTACCATTTCAGCAAACGCAACCACTGGTGGTGGTGGTGGGGCTACGGCAACCCGAAGCTTCCAAAGTGAAATTGGACAAGCTGGGATTCAGCTAAAACTTTGGCCAAAAGTGGGTGCCAATGGTGATATTACTTTGAACGTTCAGCCTCTTATTTCTTCTGTGTATAAAGTGGAGTATGACCCCTTTACCACGTCCTCCCGTTCTTTGATTTCAGCAAGAACGGCGAATACAGAGCAAATTACGATGCAAGAAGGGCAAAGTTTTGTATTGGGTGGATTTATTCAGGAAAGTGATTCTCAGTCAGTGAGTAAAATTCCTGGCTTGGGTGATTTACCTGTGTTAGGTGCTTTGGCTCGTGCAAGCACCAAAAGTAAGTCTCGTTCTGAATTACTCCTTATTATTACCCCTCATATTATTACCCCAAGTACAGATATTAGTGTAGGGCGGTCGCCTACTCCTGTATTGCGTACGGGGCAAGCCTTGAGTATGACGGGTTCGGGTAATGCTACACTGAATGCCCTTGCATTAGGAAGTACGAAAGGACAAATTATTCAGGGGCAACAAGGTACCGTGGCTGTGTCTAAGGTGGATAAGTCACATGCCCTAGAGCATCCTTCGGTTCCTGTGGTCACGAAAAAAGCGATGGCACACTCTGGGAAAAATATGCCTTTCGGGCTAGGTATGAAAGCGAAGCCTCAAGGACTGCAACCCCTTTTACCGATGGGAACCCCAGGACTTTTAACTCAAAGTGGATTTATGAAGAAATAACACCGAGTAGGCTTTTTTCTCTGATAATGCACGCAAACCCCTTTGTGAATCAAAGGGGTTTGTTGTATTTTGTCATGCTCAGCCCTTACCCATACTGGTATTAAGGACGGTATTGTGACTGGCTTGCCCACGTTTGAGTACCTTGGATGGTGTTTGTGAACTGTTGCATCTCTTGTACCATGGGGTCTAAGGTTTCACGGTGAGCTTGATAGAATGTATCTGGATGGTTATGCTCGGGCTTTGTAGGTAAGGGAAGTTTCATGAGCCAAGCAATGTATTTATGAGGGTCATTTGATTCTGCTACTTGGTCAAGCGTTGTTTTAACGACCTGAAAAGGCTCATGTAAGGCACTTTCTTTAGGAATGGTTGCCATCCGCCAATACTCTTTTGCCACGTAAAAATGAGTGAGTTCTGGCATGGCTTTTTCATAGAGTGCCATTAAATATTGTGGCACCGTTTGAATCGTCCCCTCTTCTTTGACCCATTCAGGGATATTTAATGGGGCTTTTAAAAACTTAGAGGTGGTAGATTTCTGTTTAGTGCCGTAATAGTCTGCAAGGTTTTCAAGGTAGTCTTTGTCTTGAGGCGTTAGTATCCCCTTAAAAATGTCTGGATGCAGTGAGGAGGTTTCTCGGGTACTTCCTACATTGGTCAGGAAAAACTGATAGGCTGTACGTACCATGGCGGGTGATGGCTCGGTTTTTAGCTTCCCCGTCTTGGGGTCAATCAGGTGGGTATTCATGGTGTAGTGGTTAGGGAAATCAATATGGTTCAGTTCTTTCCGTAAGCGACTGTACCCTAAGCCCGACTCTACCTTGTCTCGACCAATATGGAAAGGAGACTTCTGTGACGGCTCATAGGTTAATCCCGAAGTTTTAAGGGTGTCCAGTAAGGTTTGTGTGCCAAGATGGTTAGCACCCTTACGATCCATCAGGATATAGCCCGTTTTTTTGAGGAGTTCCTGCTGCTGTAAATTGATAATTTGATACGCATCAATCAGACTTTTAGGAGAAAGCTCTCCCTTTTGAAACTTAGCTCGGAGGTCAAACCCAGGTTTGTGTTCCATCACAATCAAGCGATAGGGCATGGTGGCGGGGTTGAGTTTTCCTTGAGCGATGGCTTGGCTGGTTGTGTCTTTCCCTTCCATGAGCTTTTGCCATTCAGAGACGTTTTGTTTTGGAGGTAATGTTTTCTGGTAGCCTAAATGGGTTAAATGAGCAATGAAAGGAATATCAGCTCGCCGTGCTAATTGACTCATGTGCTGATGTTGTTCCGCCCCTAAATAATGAAAGCCATCAGGGTCTTTGACATCGGGTAAGCCTACGGTATGTTCAATTTTTGCAATAAGTTTTCTAGGTGTATCTTTAAGTATCCCTGACTTACCAGCGAGTCCTTGAGGCTCAAGGGTTAATGCTTCATAGGTTACAAGGTCTACTGCATTTTTCGCACTGACATCTGCGGGATTAATAAAGCCAATACGAGGGGGAAAGTTTAAACTTGAAAGCTCGGGGCTGTCTTGTTGTAGCAAAGTACTTTCGGATGATTTTGCACTTGTAAAGCCTTTGTTTAAGGGAGAGGGTATGATAGGGGTCTGCTTTTGAAAGCTGTCTTCTCCAAAGCGTAACGAGACTGCTTTCGGTATGGACCTCAAACGGGTAGGTGAAAGCTCAATAGCTTGAGGCTGTCGTTTTGAAGGGAATAAAGAAGGGGACATAAGCGTCATCATAACACCTCACACAAAGTCTCTAATAAACACATCACACACACTGTTTTCATGACCCAATGACACATGAAATCGCTCAAGACTTAAAAAAACACAAAGAATGAAGCATACATCACTAGCACATGGTATACATGATAAAGCAAGTGGTTATGTTGTAGGCATATCAGGATGAATCCCCTTACAAGGCACACCCTTAAGGCACGTGTTAACGTCCGTCGTTCTCTATGGTATAAGGAGCATCGTCATGCCACTCGGCAGAAGGTATATACGGTTGAAACTGTTGAATCGCCTCAGAAATATCAAGTGCAATACATAACTTTTAACATCGTCTTGACTAGGCATGCTTTAGTGTATACGAAGCTTAAGAAAAGTGTCTAGGAGGGTATTTGTTACACTTAGGGTTTTTATTCATCGTTATTTTGATTGGTTCCCACTGACGCATTCTCAATGAAAGATTCCTTTCTCTTATGGTATCTCCAATGCTTGTAAGTTCCCCTGAAGTCATATCAAATTTGCCTGATGGCTGGTACTATCGTCCGAGTGACACAAGAGGATGTACCCGTTTATCTTGGCTAGAAAGTAAACACACCTTTTCTTTCGGCGACTATATTGACCCACAATGGCATCATGTGTCAGGGTTAAGGGTCATTAATGAAGATACCGTGGCACCCGCACAAGGATTTGGCTGGCATGGGCATCAACACATGGAAATTATTACTTATGTACGCCAAGGGATGCTTCAACATGAAGACAGCCTCGGAAATAAAGGTATCCTTCAGGCGGGTGATTGGCAATACATGCACGTAGGAAGTGGTATTCAGCATAAAGAATGGAACCCCAGTACCACAACGCCTAGCTATTTTATGCAACTTTGGTTGAAGCCCTATCAAAAAGACGCACATGCTACCCCACATTATCAAGACCAACTTCCCGTGCAGACGTGGTTGGAAACCGCATCGATTCATCTGAGTGCGGTGCTGACGGGTGCTTTCGTTGACCCAACGATTGCTCGTCCTGCAACGCTTATGCACCATCAAGGTGGGGTGGGGCTGTTGAACGTGACCAAGCCTGAAGCGATGCAACCAGTGGCACTGGCTCCGATTCACACGGTCATTTCCAACACCCTTGCTTCGTTGGAAGTACCACCCACCATGGTTTGGTTACAAGTACTTGAAGGGAACATGACCCTTCAGGAGTCTGTGCTTCAAGAAGGGCAACAGAGTACCTTACCTATATTATCACTGCAAGCAGGAGATGGTGTGGGCATTCCTTTAGAAGCATTTAAAAAGCTCTCGGCACATTTTCTACAGGATGCTATGCATTGTGAATGCTTATGGTTTGCTTTAAGTTAGTTTATCAGGTCTAGCTCACGCTGAACCAGTAATGCACTGGCTTGCCCCATACCAACGCCCAGAAGAATTAAAGCCTCTTCATACGAAGCCGTTGGGTTATGGCATAGGGTAAGCCAAGCCTCTAGGCATAAGGTAATACCGTAGCTCCCCATCGGACCTCCGAGTGCTAAGGTGCCTCCTAGCGGATTGATTGACAGCGTTTGCCAATAGGCAAGCCATTGAGCTTGTTGTGCTTCAAGCGAGACAGCATCACACTCGAGGGGAACGTTATGAGGGTGAAGGATGCCCTCTTGAAGGAGTAAGTAAAAAATGCTTGCCACAAAAGATTCTCCCACAATCAAGCTTCTTGAGGATAACGCATGGTTTGAAGGGTTTAGCCAACTTGAAAGCGTTTGTTTGTGTGTAGGTAGCTTTGCTTGCATGCTTTTCCAAGCCCAATGAAGGGCTTGATGTAATTTCAACGGATGCCCCGCACTTTGGCTTGCCTGTGTGAGCCATACGGTGTGAAGGTGGTGAGTGCTATCTTGATGAACCCTACGTGTGTGCCACGTGTCATACAGTGTTTTAGAGACCAATACAACCGCAGCGGCACCATCGTAAACGCCCATCATGGTGGCAGGGGTTAAGTGGCTCTCAGTGGTAGGGTAGGGTTTGAGGCGTGCGAGGGCTTTGAGGGTTAGATGAGGGCGAGAACATTCGTCCATTCTGGGAGCAGCATTTTTGTGTGCTAGGTCGTAGAGTATGGCACACCGTTGCGGATAACTTGCCACAGCCTTTTGATGACTATGATAGACCCAAGTTTCTTGAGTATGACGATGGAGTAGTGTCTGATGGAACGTATGTCCCTGACGCACTTGGTTTTGGCAGTACACATCAATCACGTAGGGCATTTCTTGTGCCAAGGGTGCTACAGCTACGTTGGCTGTATCAGCCTCAAGAGGCTGAGCGATTTCAAAAGCAGGATGCGTAAACCGCCAGCCTATTCTTGAATCCACTTGAGATTCTGGCGTGTCTCGTGCCATGACATACGGGGCTCGGGAAGCACTTTCTACCCCACAGGCTATCACAACCTCTGCCATCCCTGACTGAATCAATGCCATGCCATGGTGTATGGCATCCATGCCACTACCGCATAGTTTATTCAGGGTGGTGGCATGGACGGCATAAGGGTATTGTGCTAAAAGTGCAGCTTGTCTCGCAACATTTCTGCAATCTTCACCCGATTGGTTGGCACAGCCTGCAAGCACTTGAACTTTTTCAGGCGTTGTACGTAAGACTTCTGCCAAGATAGGGTAGCGTTCTGGAAGGTAGGCAAGTACCTCTGCCAGCAAGGTATCGGGTCGGGTGGCACGCCAATAGCCTTGAGGAAGACCATGAGGAGTACGTATGCCCCCTAGCATCCCTACGGCATCAGGTTGAAAAGACATCATCATTATGTCATACCACACATTCCCTCATACTTGGCTTAGGGTATCTTTAAGCAAGCATGGCTTATCTCTGCCCGCTCAAGCTGACCCGTTTAGGGGTTCTACGTTTTTCACTAGCCTCGGGTATGAGGGGTATAGGGAAAGTGAGTATTTGCCCATGCCATCATGGGGTCAATGACCTTTGCCAGTGCATGCCCTATGTCTGTCAAGCGGTACTCAACACGAGGAGGCATTTCCATATATTGCTTTCTATCTAAAATACCTACTCCTTCAAGCATTTTTAAGCGCTTGGTGAGTGTACGGGTTGAAATACCAGGAAGTTGTTCTTGAAGTTCCAAGAATCGACGAGGCTCAAACTGTCTTAAAGATTGAATAATCAATAGAGAATGCCGATCTCCCATCACGTGTAAGGCTCTTTCCAGAGGAGACTCAGTTTTGAGCAGCTCATCACACAATTCGGGGGATAAAACAGGTTGAAGCAAAGTCATGAGAAGAATTCATCCAAAAACAAGGAAGCTAGACAGGCACAAGCATGGTGACATAAAAGGTAAAACATAGGCTTGAAAGAACGCTTTACAGAAACCATTATTATTCTATAAGCCTCATGAAACCATAAATGTCATTCTAAAACAACCTGATAGCTCCATTAAAAGCATCTGTAAACTATAGTCTATTCAGATGAGTCATGAAAGACACTCGGCATTAGCTTGTATCGGAGAGGATGGCTTACCTAGGGTAAAGCACCATCATGGGGTTTCCCATCATGGTGCTCTCATCGATGAAGGCTCTTGGTACCCTATGTATAGGTGCCTGATTAAGGTAGGTGTTGAGGGCCTGGCCAATCGCTTGGTATTTCTGAAGGAAGCCAAGGGCGATTTAAGGTGAGGTAACCGCGCTCAAAAATAGGAGGGCGTGCAGGTCGTTGAAACATGGGTTCTCCGCCTTCGTCATGAACGGTTGTATGATACACAGGCTTGATGGCAGGTGGTCTGTAAGAGGAAGAATGGCTTAATGAGGCTTCTTTGGTAGGGTTGTTTGTCAACCAAGCATCGTCTTGTTCAAACACGGCATTTTGAGTGTCCACGGTAGGTTCACCTGACATGCTTTCGCCGTATCCACCAACTTCCAATGACGTATAACTTACAGGACGACGTGAGGCGGTTTGACCATACGCATGAGAGGAGGGAGCCTCTGTAGGGTATCCTGCTAAACTTGAAAGCTTCACAGCGGGTTTTGCTTCAGGTACTACCATATGTGCTTCATGAGAAGGGTGTTGTATTTTGTTGCTTTTGCTCAGTTTACGACTTTGCTTGGTCGGTATCTTCTTGGAAGTAGGACTGGCTGATGCAGTAGCGGGTGTTGTGATTTCAGAAGTAGGTTTGAAGGCATCTTGAGAGGGAGAGCTTTCATCATGATGCACCCATTGAGGCTTCACCCCTTGTACCATATCGCTACTGGGTTGACTATACGTGCTTGACTTTCCTGACGGGCTGTAACCGTCACGTCCCATAGGGATACGGGTTTCAACAATTAAGGGAAACATGGAAGCATCTTCTTCTGCTTTTTGTGTTTCCTGTGACAGTATCGTCTCTTCAGCATGGGCAGGGAGTTGCCATGCTAAATAAAGGCTTAGCATCATGAGTACACAGCCTACAGCCTTGAAAAGCCAAGTAGCCATGTATGGGAGAGTTTTCTTTTCAAGCGTATCGGAGGAACTCATGAGACAATATCCTATCTTCCTTGATATTCAATAACGACATGTACACCAGACATCTACGCTTAATGACGTATCCTAATGAGATAAACTGACGATACCATAGAGCCTTATGTGTCAAGACCTCTCTTTCCCGATAGACCAGAGGATGGTTTACGGGGAGGTCGTTTAATGAGGAATGGCTAAGAGCTGTGCAAGCTTCTCTTGGAAGCTCTCTGCAACAAAGGGCTTTACCAAGTAGTTATTTGCCCCACTCTGAATGGCAAGCACCACATTTGATTTTTCGGCTTCTGAGGTGACCATACAAATAGGCGTTTTATTCCCTGATGCACGGATTTGTTTTACGGCATCAATGCCGAGCATGACAGGCATATTCCAATCCATGAGGATGAGGTCAAACTTCCCTGCTGCCACTTGGTCACATGCTTCCTGACCATTCGCAGCTTCAGTGATGTTGCTCGGTTCGATACCAAGTTTTGTTAGTTCACGGATAATGACTTTTCTCATGACGTTAGAATCATCTACTACAAGTACTTTGGTCATCATGGGGGTGCAGGCTCCATCAAGTTCGGAAGGGCAAATGCAAATCAAATCAAATCAAAAAGGTTAAACAGCTTTTAACAGTGGTGTGTACGTACCCTTAGAAAAGGGCTTAGCGATCATTTTTACTGACCTCTAAAGCATAATTGAATATGGAACTGCTCCTCTTCTACCCCAATGGTGAGTAGAATATAGGGAATACCTCTTGGTAAACCACTCACCTCATGCCCTGCACCGCTTATGACGGTGGGCAGAGATAATTTATAGGCTTTTTCAGCTTTTTCTGAAAAATAAACTTTTAACTTACCGCACACCATATTGGCGATTTCGCCCATGCCGTCATTTCGGTCTTCATTGAGTACCATGGATTCTCTGACCCCAAGGAGGCGTGCGACCAGTTTATTAGCCAGTTTTCTATCCAAGGAAATAGCCATCATACCTTCCCCTCCTTGTCCCATAATGCCAATAATGGCAGAGACATCACCAGAAGGGGTAAAGTTTATGGCTGCAGACACATTCGCTAGTTTTGGCTCGACTTGAAGCATGTTGTTAAACACGCTGGTCACTGATTCCATCACAGCGTTTACAAGGCCAGCGTCTAGTTGAGATTGAGTAGAGGTAGTCATCATCATGACGGACGATCTTTCTAAATACACACATCTTGTTTGCAATGGTTAATCATAGAAATACGCAACACAGGAGTGATAAGGTGTCAGTGAGGATAGTAAGTGTTAAACACCGTCACCGTACCACGGAGAACTTTACTAATGAGCATGAGACGTTAAAATCTCGGTTATTTTGGTGAGAAGCTCTTCATAGGCAAAGGGCTTAAGCAGGTAATCTTGAATCCCTAAGGCAAATCCTTTTGCCATGATGTCTCGCTCCGTTTCAGAAGTTACCATCATGATAGGGACAAGTGCCATGGCGGGAAGTTGCTTAATAAGCTCAATGGTTTCAATACCCGTTTTAACAGGCATATTATGGTCAATAATAATGGCCTCAATATCTTGGGCAATCGTTGGAATGTGCAACAATTCAAGTGCTTGTCCACCATGTTCGGCTTCAATGGCTTTAAACCCGAGTGTTTCAACTGCCGTACGAATTAAACGTCGCATGACACGAGAATCATCAACCACAAGAATCATAGGTCCATTGCCTGTATGAGAGTGTCTTGCCGTGCCTGAAGAGGAACCTTCTTGTAGGTGTAGAGAAGCGATGTCTTCTGGTGAAGGCTCTTTGGGAGAAAGAGGAGAGGTAACCATAAGTAGAAAACCCTTTAAATTAAAGTAAACACTAAACGAGGCAAATCATCGAATACACTACACAGGACGATGAGCAGGCACATGTCTTACAGGGCTTGCCTGTTTAGGAGGATGAGGCTTGCTTGGATGAAAGTGAGCCTCTTCACGTGTGCGAAGAGGTTCACGAGTTTCCCCATGACTACCTGTCGTATGAACCGAGGGTCGTGTCGGTAATACGACGGTACTAGGGAGGGAGCTTGTCGCCCTTGAAGGCGTTAAGGATGAGATGTTTTCTGGTATAGCGATTTGAGGCGTTAGTCTATTACTTGAAAGTGATGATTTTGCTTGAACCATTGCTGCTTTCTGTGAGGCATGCACATAATAGGTGGTTGTTCGCCAATTGATAGGGCTAAAAAGCTCTGAAACGCCGTTTAATGATTCTGTAGCACCTAGAATTAAAAAACCATTGGGTTTTAAGCAGTGAGCTATTTTTTTGAATAGTTGTGTTTTAACCTCTGGGCTAAAATAAATGGCAACATTACGGATAAAAACAATATCAAACTTTCCAACGGCATTTTCAAAATGTTCCATCAAATTGCAAGGTTGAAACTGGATATGTCTTTTTACCTTACTATCTACTTCCCATAAAGCTTCATTATGGCTTGTGGGTTTAAAGTATTTTTCTTGCATATGAGGGGGTAATCCTCGTGACATGGCAATGCGGTCATATACTCCTGCACGTGCTGTGGTTAAGGCTGCTTCTGAAATATCTGTCGCTGTAATGGTAAGTCCACCAGGGTTAATCAGTTGAAGTTTATTTTGTTTATGGGCAAATTCATGAATGGTCATGGCAATAGAATAAGGTTCTTGTCCTGTAGAACATGCCGCTGACCATATCCTCAAGGGACCCACCAGTGAGTAGCGTGTTGGGTCAGTGATGATTGGAAGAATTTCCTCTTCCAATAACACGTAAGGTGATTTATCCCGAAACCAAAGGGTTTCTCGAGTGGTCATAGCGTTAATTAGGTCTCGTTGAAGCTCCGTGGCTTGAGACCCTTTCAGTAAGGACATCAGTTCGAGATAGCTTTTGACTTTATATTTTTGAATCAATGGTAGTAGCCGAGATTCTACGAGATAGTGTTTGTTGTCAGCAAGTGTGATACCGCAAAGCTTCTCTACGGTTGCTTTAATTTGCTGAAATTCAAGCTCCCGAAGCGGACGAATCGTATCAGGTGTAGCGTGGCTAAACATACTTTTGTCTCCTTGTACAGGCATCACACACATTGAAGTATTCAAAATAGACACTGTCACGATACGATTAAAAAATCATGATAAAGTACCAGCTGGCCTTTTTCACAACGACGAAGCGTTGAGTGCCAGTGTACGCTGAGACTGGCTAGGCAGACATGTCCGATTAATGACATCAGCGATTTCAGCTAAGGGAACCACCCCATCAAGGGTGACTGTTCTCGCAGCACTTTGAGGCATACTAGATACCACACAGGTATCAAAAGATTGTGCTAAACAGTAACTACTGACACTTGCAGTTGTTTTAATCGTGGCTGTGCCTGTAGCCCCATCACTTCCCATACCTGTCATGACAACAGAGAGAATATTGTTACCATACATTTCTGCAACACTCTGAAAGAGAACATCGACTGAAGGACGACAGTTATGGACAGGAGGCGTTTCAGTGAGCTTAATACGGTATGCTTTTTGCTTTCTTGTCCCTAAGACAGTCATGTGTAAGCCACCAGGTGCAATATAAACCACCCCAGGACTAATGACTTCATTATGTTCTCCTTCTTTTACCTTGATACGAGAGCGTTCTTGTAAACTTTCTGCCAAAGAGGCTGTAAAGGAAGGTGGCATATGCTGTACCAGTAGCACAGGGACAGGTAGGTCAGGATCTAACCGAGGAATCACCTCTCGGAGTGCTTGAGGTCCCCCTGTAGACACGCCGATACACACCACATCAATGATGCCACTATAAGTCCCTGCACCTTTGGGGAGGTTATCGACTTTATGGGTGATGGGTTGGGTAGTGACTCTTGCTGTGTTGAGGGTCGTACTGGAAGATGTGACAGAGGCGAGCGGTTTTTTTTGTGTGGGTCTTTCTTGCGACTTGTTCTGGTGTAAGACTTTAAGTTGTTCCGTTCCAGAACGCTCTGAGCGTTCCTGTTTTTGGTGTGTTTCTTGGGTGCTTGGTTTGATGGCAGAGGGTATAACGGACTCTGTATTGGGTTTATGCGTAGGGGTATCGCTAGAGGTATCTGCATGGGAAGGCTTATACTGGCGTGCTAATACGGCATTCACACTGGGTCTATGGCGAAGGGGGGTGAGAGAAACTTCTGTCGGGAGACTTTCTACAGAAAGGGTCTCGACCTCTGATGAGGAGAGTGGTGCTTGGGGTTTCCGCAAAATCCCTTCTTGCATTGCCAGAGACTCTACGAGAGGTGCCAAATGCTTCAAGAGTTTTTCTTTACTGGTTTGAGGGCTATCAGACTGAGGTTTTTTGACAAAGTCATAAGCGCCTACCTCTAATGCCTGAATGGTGATGCCTGCGTATTCGCGACCTGTACCACTGACCATAATCACTTTAGGAGGGAGGGGCTTTACTGTTTTCTGAATGACTTTCAAGGTACTAAGCCCATCTAGTACAGGCATTTGTACATCAAGTAACACAAGGTCAGCCTGATGTTGCTTCAGCCACTTGAGTGCTTCTTCGCCTTGGCTACATTGTCCTACTTCTTCGGTATAAGGTAAGTGTGTTAAAACATTCGATAGAATTTTTCGGTACACAGGACTATCATCGACAAGCAAGACACGTAATTTACGTACACCAGCATGAGATTCAAGGGGAATCTCCTTAGATGGATGAGACGTATGGGTAGAAGATGAGAGGGTCATCATGATGCGTCTTATCTTAACTCCAAAAATTCACGTACTAACTTTACGACACTTAACACCACGTAGCATTTATGATTGGGCTTTAATCGCCTCGGCAAGTTTATCCATGGCTTCAAGGACATCAAAAGGAAGTCCTATTTCGGGTTCTTCCGTAAACAGCATACCAATATCATTCATCAGTACCCATCCTATGACCCGGTCTTGTAGCGTGAGTTGAAACGCAGGATGATCGTTCATAAGACTCAATTGTAATACCCGTAACTTAGCTCCTTCAACGCTTGGACGTAAAATATCAGTGGGTAAAACTTTTAAAATGGTACACCGTAACCCAGACTGTCCTAATAACAATGGAATGCGTTGCTGATGGACAGGCTCTGTATACCAGCCCACAAGGACTTGTCCAAGTGGATGGAATTGAATACGACCTGTTTTCTCGTTGTAATGAACCCATTGTAAGACTTCTTTATCTACGCAAGTAAAGCTTTGAGGTGACCATATAAATGAAAGCTCATCCATAGAAGAACTTAAAGGTAAAGAAATGGCTTCCAAATGATGAGAGGCTTCCTCTGTGATACGCTCATTTTCTTGTCCAGCATCAAGGAAAGGGGTTTCGGGGGGATATCCACCTAGGGTATCCTCGCAAACGGCTTCATCCTCAAAAGGCCACGGAGAAGGTTGGTCAACGACCTCTGTCCAAGCTTCCAACGGGTGTGGTGTCACCGTTTCATGTGACTGACTTGAAGCTGTAACATTGGCACTGGTCGTAGAAAAACTATTAGGCAGATGGGATTCTGGGGGCATGAACGAGCTAGAAAGTGTTTCAAGAGAACCCTCAAGCGGTGCATTAGACGTGATAGGGGCTACATTAGGGGCTAATGCGTAAGATACAGGGGCTTGAGGAGGAGGGCTAATGATATAAGATGGCGGATGAGGAGGGACACCCTGAGAAACAGGAGGATGAGGTACTTGAGAGTAAGGTACTGATGAAGCCTCTTCTGAAAAAGAGACAACTTCAGATGACGTACGAGACGTATGACTTAGAGGTGTCTGATGGACAGGCTGTGCTACCTGATAAGCATGGTGTGGAGATGTCTGAGGTTGTACGGTATGTCCTTGGGCTGGGTCTGGCTGTAGGGCAAAGGGTTCGAGGGGTACTTGGTGTGGTTGGTCGTGGTGATGCGTATGTTCTTGTAAAAGTACAGGTGCTTGAGGTAATAGTAAGGCATCTTCTTCAAAGCCTGGTGCTTCTTCATCCCATAAGCTATCCCATTCGGCTTCTTGTTGAGCCTGTTGAGATGGGCTGATGCGATGAGATGGGTGTATGCTTGGTGCGGCATATGCCATGTTTGAAGGAGAGGGAGTCTGACTCATGTCAGGAATAATATTATGATAGTGTTCTTGGGTAGGTGGTAACGGGTTATGGCGAACCACAGCAGTAGTAGAGCTTTGGCGTGCGTGCTGTACTCCTGACTGTGCTGAAGGAACCTCGACATTTTTACTTTGTTGTGAAGGCCATCCTGCAGGGGTTACCATGGATGCGGATGGTGCAGGCTGCGCAAAACTTGCAGGGACACTGCCGTAACGAGTCCCTGGGACAGGGGGTTGCGTAGGAGGGAAATTAGCATTTTTAGAACGTACCATGGCATCAAATAAATCTTCCATGAGAGGTTGAGATTCTCCGTTGAAGGGTGAGTTAGAGAGCATCATGGTATGGTTGTCTCCTTGAGACTGTCCTAATCAAGCACAAATGAAGCAGGGAATAAAAAATTGTTTTTCCTGTTCTCAGTACGTACCCTTACCTCCAAGCGGATGGGTAAGGTTTACATTGAAACAGGGGGTGTTACGAGAATACTTCGTCTTATTCATCCTGAAACGCCATAGGAAAGCTGAGGAACTCCACTGTTTGGGCTATACTATCTTGAGATGCTTGACTGAGTGCATCCAAGCATTTCTAAAGTCAGTGATTGCTGATACATACCCTTTTAAAGCCTTTGGAAAGCAACACACTCACTATGTTTGCGGTAGCATCTTCCCCAGACGTTCTCTCTCACTCTATGCAAGTTTTTCACGCTTTATTACCTCTTTGGTGGCAAGTACGCCGTGAGTGTCATCCTCGTTTACAAGCCATCAATCCGACTCAAGAAGCCACTTTATTAAAAGCACTCTCTGCCTTTTATGAGGCACTGTGTGCATTCAATGCCCATACTAATGTGACTCGTATCACAGAACCCCTTGATTTTTTAGAACGACATGTATGGGAAAGCTGGTGGGGAGTGTTACCACGTATTGTGGCATGGGAAACGAAAAGATCAACGTTCCCCTCTCAGATACCCTCCTTACGCTATTTGGACATAGGTGCAGGAGGTGGTATTCCGCTCATTCCTATGGCTCTTTTATTACAAGCGTGTGAAGTGCCTCATGAAGGGTTAGGGGTTGATACCGTTGCAAAAAAAGTAGCATGTATGCAAGAGATTGTGAAAACATTAGCCCTCCCAAGTGTGACAGTACTTCATGCTCGGGTGGAACGTTTGGGACACCTTGCCGAGCATCGACACCACTACCATTGGGTGACGGCAAGAGCTGTAGCACATTTGACCATTTTGTTAGAAGTAGGGATTCCGTTACTTAGTCTTCCTGAAGCCCCCACTTCCCTGCCAGGTGAGCTGTTATGCTGGAAAGGCAGTAGCATTCAAGAAGAGTATGAGCAGTCACACCGTATGATGAAGCTTCTTGCTGTAGAGGCTTTACCCTCACTTGAGGGCGACACTCGTTTGACTTGGAAGACACTCCTAGAACATCCTGCGATTGAGCGAGAGGTCTCTCAAGGAAGCCTCAAGCACTTCCTTCAAGATCATGCACTGGCACTTCATGAACACTCTTTTGACGTAGCTCACACCGAGATACCCTCTGTATTACTCTCTGTGTACCGTTTTACCACACGTCACCTTTCACCCAAAGGGTATCCTCGGAAAGAGGGAAAACCCTTTCAAAAGCCTTTATTCTCTTAAGGAGTCAAGTATGTTTATGCACTCACCCTTGGAAACCTTTTCTTATGAACCCCATGTGATTTCTAGTACGGGGTTTAAGTCATTGCGGAAAGATTTGAAAAGCTTGCATCAACGCCAAGAGCGATTGGTACAACATCGGTTATGGATTGAAGGGCGCCATACCCTTGAATGTGCTTTAGAAGCAGGCTGGCAAGTAGAAACCTTGCTTTCTAGGGATGATACCAGCCCTTCGGTTCACCATGACCTCCAAATGATATTTCAAAAAGCTCAAAGGCTTGGGTATGATTTGGACGGACTGGCAAACAGTTGGCTTGCGTGTCCACCTGACGCATTAGTCTCTGTATGTGATGCAAAATCATGCCCCACACTGGCGGCTGTGGTGGTGCCACCTGTGGCAACAGAGACGCACGAAGGATTAAATCCTTTGACGCACGGACATCCGTTTATGACACCCACTGCTGAAGCGGTGTCTCTTCTGTTTCAGCATGTGTCTGGTTCCCTTACCCAAGCCCTTCCTCTTTCTAAGGTACCTTTAGTGTTAGGGTTATGGGGGATTCAAGACCCTGGGAACTTAGGGACGCTATTACGTAGTGCGGTGGCATTTGGGGTACAGGGGGTTGTTCTGATAGGAGAGGGTTGCGTGGATCCTTGGGGTGCAAAGGCCTTGCGTGCCTCGGCAGGTATGGGGTTTAAGCTTCCCGTGTTTCATGGCGGAGACCTTACCACGAACGCCGAAGCCACCCTGATGTATTTAGCGACACAAGCTGAATTGCTTGGAACCTGTAGTGTACAAGATACAACGCCGTACCGTATGCCTAAACATGCTTGTTATACCTTTGATTGGGTCACTCGTCCCCACTTTTTACTGTTAGGGTGTGAAGGTACAGGGATTCCCAAAGGGGTTGACCAACATATTGAACATTGGGTGACTATTCCGACAGCACCACAGGCAGAATCGTTAAATGTTGCCATGGCGGGTAGTATTTTAATGTCCACGGCTTATCAGCAAAAGATCGCTCAGTCGTAATACTGCTACCCTTTCTTTATGACGGATTGTGTTAAATCTCATGATGCTTGACTCCTTTTCCTCTTCTCTTGTTTTAGCCTCTGAAAAATATCATCAGACATTGTCTGCGTGTCATGTCTCAGGGAAAACCTGCCCTGCACGTCCGTTTAGAATTGCTGTACTAGGTGCTACGGGTTCTATTGGGGTGCAAACGCTAGAGGTTATTGCGGCACACCCCGAATGGTTTGAGCTGGTTGCTATTTCAGGAGCGACACAAACCGAGAAGTTGTATCAGCTGACATGTCAGTACACGCCACGATGGGTTGTGGCTGAGGATGTCAGTGCTTTTAACACATTGAGGTCTCATGAGAGTCCGACCCTTGAAGCCGTCTTACAAGGTCATGAGGGGTTACTTGCCACAGCCACACATCCTGATGTTGATTGGGTTGTGATAGGGCTTGTAGGGATGCGAGGGCTGATTTATACGTTGGAAGCTTTAAAACAGGGTAAACAGGTACTCACAGGGAATAAAGAAACCTTTGTGGCGGGAGGACATCTGGTTGAGCCTTATTTGGCACAAATTGTTCCCTTTGATAGTGAGCATTCGGCACTGTTTCAATGTTTGGCAAGCAGTAAAAACCCTTCAAGTGAAGTCTCTGCTTTGTGGTTGACCGCCTCGGGAGGTGGGTTACGAGACTGGTCTTTGGAACAACTTGCCCATGTCACCCCGAAAGATGCACTCACCCATCCTAACTGGGTGATGGGTGCGAAGGTGACGGTGGATTCTGCCTCGTTAATGAACAAGGCACTTGAGGTGATTGAAGCACACTGGCTTTTCTCCTTACCCTACGAAAATATTAAGGTGCGTATTCATCCTCAAAGCTTGGTTCATAGTGCGGTTTCCTACCAAGATGGGGCATTGCTGGCTCAAATTGGACGACCCGACATGCGTCAACCCATTCAGTATGCACTAAGTTATCCTTATCGTTTACCTGCGACATCCTACGGGGTTGAGCCATTAGGACTTGATGCGTTGAGCCAACTCACGTTTTTAGAACCATGTGCAGTACGATATCCATTTCTTCCCATGGCTTACCACGTGGGGCAGACAGGAGGGAGCCTAGCATGTGTTTTTAACGCCATGGGGGAATGGCTTGTGCCTGCTTTTCTTAAAGGAACATGTACTTGGCTGGAAATGCCTCAACGGATGGAGCGTATCCTTGAAGCTTATATGAAGACGGGGTTATGGGAAGCCTCTCCTTCTTTTGAAGCACTCCTGGCAACACAGGCATGGGTAAAGCATTACAATACAACACCTAGTTAGCCCCACCACTTTTCATAAAAGAGATGGGGAGCAAGGGTAAGCCTGATGGGGGTATTACCAAGGTAAGGCACCTGAAAAAGAAAAGTTTCCTAAATTAAGACCAAAGGTTGCATTGTCAGGGGTTAGCCCCAGTGAAAATGCCCCTCCGTTTTTGTTTGCCAACGCAAGAGCAAGGGCGTAATCATTAGGACTGGCATAGGCACCCGCAAGCCCTAAGGCATTATTAGAATCAGCATACGCATCGCTAAAGGCGAAGCCTCTGCCACCTCTAACATACGCATTGGCATCTGCTTGATTCAAGTAGCCATAGCCGTAGTCTGGGGTGGCACAATAGTCAAACCCTCTAGGTTCGCATCCCCACTGAGGACGTGCGTAGTCATAAGGGTTACACCCTCCACCATAGCCATACCCGCCATGGTGATGTCTATACTGAGGAGTACAGTCATATCCGCCACCGAAACAGCCACCTATGTTACCGTAAAATCCAAAAGCATTCATCATAACGATAGTCCTCAATTCTCTTCTGTTATTAAGTGTTGTGGCATGTAAACCTAAGTATCCCCTTGTGTGGCAATAAACGCTTAACGATGGGGCATAGGTTAATAAAGTCTGATGCTGGTAAAGATTGCGTCATTTGCTATGTCATGAAACATATCGTTACATATTTCATACGTCCTACGATGCGTGAAGGGTATTATAGGGTCTGAGGTAACGGGGTGGTATCAGGTAGCCGAATTCTTTTTTCACGGGAACGATGTCCCGTCAGGATATGAATCTCTTCAAGTCGTACGTCAAGGTAACCAGACAAAAATTGGCATAATGCTTGATTGGCTTTTCCATCTTCAGCAGGGGCTTTTAGTCGGATGTACCACATGGCAATGGTTTCTTTGACGGTAACGACTTCCCGAATCTCGATGAGTTCAGTTTTTTTAGCATTGGGGGTCACTTTTACGACTAAAACCGCCACACTTGAGTTTATCCTTAGTCAAAGTCAAGACAAGCACTAAAGCCCTTTGAGGGTCTCTGGTGCAAACTCTAAAACAAATAAGCCAAACGCCAATAAAAGCCAGCACCCAAATTGTACCCCTAATGAAAACTGTTCCCAGCTTAATGCGGGAAATGCACGATGTTTCCACCATCGTAACCGCACCATACACCAGTGTCCTGCTGAGGTTCCCACACAAAGTACCACAGTATAAGCAAGTCCTACGCCCATAAGAAATGCAATGACCATACCCGCCAAACAAAGCACTAACCACGTATGGGCTTGGTCAGCTTGCGTTAAAAATGATAGCGGGAGTGCAAGATGGGTGTGGGCAAACTGCGTTTGTGTAATGGTATGAATCAATGTGTGGCAAAAAGTGGTCATCGTTAAAAATGCACTTACCGTAATAGGGCATGGTAGCATTCCCCATAGCAATCCAATCAGTAATGCAGGTTTAAACCAACTTCCGCCCCCAAAGTGCTCACAGGCTTCTTCAGGTGTAGGGGCTTGAAACCAAGACAAAATATGTGACATCCCTTTTTGGAATATACCCGCCTGAAAAGCACCATGTGAGTGTTCCACTGTCTGAGGATGCTCATGTGTATGCGTATGTTCTGAATGGTGGGCTACTTCATGTGTATGACGATGGTCGTGTCCGTGTAAGGATTCCCACCAATGCCAGCCACTATGTAGCACTAAGCTGACCATGACAAGCCAAGGTAACCATTCTAACCATTGAGCTTTCTGAAACCAAGGTAAAATGCTAGCCTCTCCTTGATACACACACCAAGCTAAAACACAGAGTAATAGACCATGACTTAATGTGAAGCCTATCATAAATGGGGGATAGACTTTAGGCAGAGGACCCCCGATGGCTTTAATACTTAGCAAGGTACGCCACTGTAAAGGCTCTACTCCATGAGAAACCCCCAACACAAAGGCTTGAAGATACAACTGCACGATACCTAAAAGACCTACGGTCCATGAAACAGAGGAGGTCACGGACGAAACGGTACCCAAAGAAATCAAGGAGAACGGTAAAGTTATCATGAGAAACTATCTTTATCAGTTTTTTGTAGTGAGGACCCAAAATAAAGCTTCGTTTAAGCCTTACAATGCTACCAGAAGTTCTATCTCCACAGGAGCATTTAAAGGTAAAGATGGTACACCTACAGCAGAGCGTGCGTGCTTGCCTGCTTCGCCCAATACTTGTACCAACAGGTCAGAAGCACCATTAATCACTTTAGGTTGCTCGTAAAAGGTAGGCGTACTACTCACAAAGCCCACTAATTTTACAATACGTTTTACTTTTGTAAGACTACCCGCCTGAGCTTTCAGTAAAGCGAGCAAATTAATAGCACAAAGTCTTGCACAACGTTGTGCTTGCTCTAAGGTAATAGTATCCCCCAAGCTTCCTTGGGCAATTAAAGCACCTTGTGCCATGGGCAACATGCCTGAGGTAAAAAGCTTGTCATCCTCTGTGCGTACGGCAGAGACATAACTTCCTAAGGCGACAGGAGGTTCAGGTAAAATGGCTTCAACCTCGGAAAGCTCTTCAGGAGTAGGTATCCAAGTACCCTCTAGCAGGGACTCAAGGGTTTTGGTTGAGGTCAGTGTCATGGCAGAAGGGTACTTTCTTTGTAAAGGTTCAAACGACATGGCTACATATTGTAATTATATTGCATTAAACATAAAAAGACCCTAAAGTGCAAGGATACTTTATGAGGTACGTTACACGTACTTACAAACTAGGATACTGTGATGCTTGAAGTGCAATGTCAGTGCGGAATCTTGCACCTTCAAACATCACATGAGGTACCACTTGGTACGCTTTTTCACGGGCTTCTTTAAGGGTCGCCCCTAAACCCGTGACATTCACAACCCTTCCACCTGCGGTTTGTACTTGTGGGCTGGCTTCTTCGATAAAGCGGGTGCCTGCATGAAAAATCATGACATCTTTAGGGAGCTTTTCTGGGAAACTCATGCCAAGTCCTGTTTGGCTTCCTGCGGGATAGTTACCTGTTGCCACCACAACACTTACCGCACATTGCTTGGCAGGAGGCATCATGGCTTGCGTGAAATGCCCTTGGGCAGACTCTACCATCCAGTGTAGGAGGTCGGCTTCCAACACGGGTAGTACCGCCTGTGTTTCAGGGTCTCCGAAACGGACATTAAACTCAATGACATAGGGGTCAGCGTGAGTGTCAATCATGAGTCCTGCATACAAAATACCTTGGAAGGGCTTACCCTCGGCACGCATGGTATCTAACATGGGCTGTAGTACACGCGCTTGTACTTTTTGCATTAAGGTATCATCCACAAAAGGAACAGGTGCATATGACCCCATGCCCCCTGTGTTAGGACCTTCATGACCATCATAAGCACGCTTAAAGTCTTGGGCAGAGACTAAAGGCACCGCACGATAACCATCGCACATGGCAAGCACTGAGAGTTCTTCGCCTTGTAAAAACGCTTCAATAATTACTTTTGCAGGGGCGTTAGGCTGCCCTTTGGCAAGACCTACCTCAATGGCATGTAGGGCTTCTGATTCACTTGCCGTGACAGTGACCCCTTTCCCTGCGGCTAGTCCATCTTCTTTAATGACATACGGAGGGGTAAAGGTTTTTAATAAATCAGGTGCTTCTTCCATGGAAGGCACTTCAACGTATCGAGCGGTAGGGACGTTTGCTTTCTCCATGATTGCTTTTGCAAAAGACTTACTCGCCTCAAGCTCTGCGGCTGCTTGCTTAGGTCCAAACGCTAAAATCCCCTCAGTGCTTAATATATCTATCACGCCTGCTACTAACGGAGCTTCTGGCCCTGCAATGACAAAGGTGATTGCTAAGTTTTTCACGGTCTCTACTAAAGTTTGACGGGCTTCGGGGGTGTCCCATCCTCCGTGAAGGTTGGTGCCTAAGGCACGAGTACCTGCATTACCAGGCATAAAGTATAAGGTCAGTTCAGGGTGTTGTTGCTTCAATTTCCATCCGATGGCATGCTCTCGTCCGCCTCCCCCTAAAATAAGAATCGTTTTAGGGTATGTAACCTCTTGAGTCATGTGGGGTGAGGGTACCATAACAGGCATATCCTTTCAGAGATATTGATAACAAT
>JBJTUH010000149.1:0-10894 GCA_046080605.1 Vampirovibrionales bacterium | reverse complement strand
AGAAGAGTCTTTTATAATCCTCAGTCGTAATTTCATGAAGATATTTTTACAACTCACGTGAGAAATACGTGTGAGTTGACTGGTTTCTTTGGCATTTAAATCCAGAGCAAAGCAACGTAACAATTCCCTGAATTTGCGTTCAGAAATGTGCGAACCTTTATAATACTTGTTTTTCATTGTAGTCATTGAAACCTAGCCTATCATGGATTAGCTAAAGTTTACCAGACCCAAAGTAAAAACACACCCTTACCCTTGTCATTGTGTGAAAGAAAGAAGGTAAGGGTGTCTATAGACTACTCTATACAAAGAGAAACGGCTAAGCAAAAATACGCTTTTCGGCCAGTGCAATGGCTGCTTTGTGAGGCAACATGCTGTGGGCTTTGGCATACTCTAGGACTCGGAGCGTATTATCATAAATGGTTTCAGTGTGAGCTTTAGCTTGCTCATAGGTTTTACCCTCAATTTCAGAGGCAATTAAAATAACACCCCCTGCATTGACAATAAAATCAGGTGCAAACAAAATATCACGATGCTGAAGTATCACCCCTGCTTGTTCTGTGGCTAAAGGGTTATTAGCCCCCCCCGCAACCACCTGAGTTTGGAGCGTTTGTGCCAGATCTTCCGTGATAACACCACCCACTGCATTAGGACTAAATACGTCCACAGGGGTTTCAAACAATGCGTGAGGGGTCACCACCTCAACTTGAGGCAACTGTGCTTTCACGTACTGGAGGGCTTGACTATTCACATCAGACGTTTTGACGAGTGCCCCCTCCTTAACCAAATAAGACATTAAATGAAAGCCAACTTTCCCAGCACCTTGCACTGCCACTGTTTTTCCTGCAAGGCTGTCACTCCCCGTTTTTGCCTTAAACGCCGCTTTCATTCCCAGATACACCCCTAGCCCTGTGAGTGTTGAGGAGTCTCCTAAGCCACCATCTTCCTGGGCAAGTCCGCCAAAATAAGGTGTGACTCGCTTCATGATACGCAAGTCATCTGTCGTAGAGCCAATATCTCCAGCCCCGTAGTAACTCCCTTTCAGCAAGTCAATACGACGTGCAAGAGCTTCTAAACGCTCAGGGGTTTTATCCTCAGGTTTGTCTAAAATCATGAGGGCTTTTCCTCCCCCATAATTTAAACCTGCCATGGCATTTTTATAGCTCATCGCTTTAGAAAGTAATAGCACATCTTCCAATGCTGCTTGCTCAGAGGGGTAAGCCTTCATACGGATACCACCCAAACCAGGACCTAGACGAGTATTGTGCAAGGCAATAAACGCACGAAGTCCGGTGGTTTTATCACTTACAAAAAAGACCGCCTCATGGTCAACTTGCTGAATAAGCTCAAAGTAATTCGACATCATCATAAGACAACGCACCCCTCTATCAATTATTGAACGTGTAAGAACACACTAGACAGTTCAAGCCACTCAAACTATTCTAGTATAAAGCACTCTCTATCGCTCAAAAATACCATGCTTCTGGGTACTACCCTAAAGGCACAAAACGAAAAGAACCCTTGGTGCTTTGATACCCTACTTGACTTAGCTTAGCGTAGTATTCTCAGCATAAAAGTGCTTACGCCCTTTAATGTACCACCGACGAGCCTAAAATACCATGACTCTCATGAGGGTAAACTCGCAATTTTCTGGCGAAGGGTCAATACCTGCTGTGGGTCAACGTGTTCAGGTAAGCGCTCGGCAATCATCAATGCTTTCTCATAACATTTCTTTGCTTCGGGTGCTTGCGGATGCCACACATCATGGACATCACCAAGCCTTACCAACATAGCAAACTGCCCTACATACAGCTGTTGCTGTTTCGCTAATTGATACGCATTAGCAAAGGCCTGTTCCGCACGTTGCCATTGTTTGAGATGCACAAGACACTCTGCAATACGGAACATTAATTGAAACTCACTTAAAAGATTACGATGCAGTTGCTCACGTTCCCAGACCAAAGCTTGCTGATACTGATGTATTGCCTCAGGGAAACGCTCCTGTCCTGCAAATTGGTCTCCTAACATCAGGTAGACATTCCCTAAGGTTGCACCTACAGGAAGTTTAGGAATCATCGTGGTGGCACGTTCAAGGCACTGCACGCAAGCCTCTAACGCACCCGTTTGCTGATAAAGCTGTGCGAGCAATAGCGCGGTTTGTCCTGCTTCGAGGAACGATAGGGTCAGTTCATACGCATGTAAAGCACTTTCTAACAAGCTAAAAATCCCCTCGGGGTCTTCTAAAGTCAGGAGGTGCTGGGCACACTGATGCTGATAGATAGCAAGCTGTTTCAACAGCTTCACGGTATCTTCCTCATTATGAGAAAACCAACTCGGAACAGACTCAATCAGAGAGAGCAGAAGACTCCGAGCATCCGAAACTTTTTTCGCACTCAACAACATGGCAGCCTCTTCCAATGAGCGACGCACATGGGTCAGTGGGTTAATATTTTCAAACGCATTGGTCATGTGCTGAGAGGCTTCTTCTCCACGTTCTTTTGCCTCTGCATTCAATAACATACTGGCAACTCGTGTCGATTGACTTGCCACGGTATGCCAAAAACGTTCCAAGGAGACATCTTCAGGCAAACTAAAGGCTTCCATCAGGGTTGGGATATGCTCTACCAATGTAGGAAGCGTATCTCGGTACCACTGAATCATGATACGAGGGTACTGCTCTCCGAAACGGCGACGGCTTCGGGTATCAATCATACCAAAGACTTCACCCGTTCCCATTTTAGAGGACGTGGTTTCAAACCCCATCCCGTCGGTGTGTCCATGAGCCTCAGAGGCAAGATGTGGCTGGGTACGTTGCTTTCCTAGCTCCTTAGAAGAAGCCACCGAGTTTAAATTAAGCTTAGGCAAGTAGGCAATGCTTTGAAGTGCAACCTCAGAGACTTTTTTAGGTTGCAGTAACGTATTGCCTTGCGTCATCTCAGGAAAACTAGAAGCTTTACCCTGCTGAAGGGTCTGCTCGTGTTTCTGGCGTTGATAAATGAGAATATAACGCTCGCACTCCTGCTCATGAAACTGTAAACACTGACGTAACACCATGGGGTTTTGGGGATAAAAGCGATGTTCCTCCATCAAGAGCAATTGTGACTCATAATAAGCCACTAACCCACGATGAATCCAAATGGCATCTCGTGCAGGTAACGTTGCAAGCAGTAACTCTTTTGCAGGTGTGAACACCTCTAACCATGGCTGAAAATGCTTGTCAGAAATTTTTTTATCTTTCAGAAATTTCAACAATCGTTGAGGAGCCACACGACGCTTCAATAACCAACGAATACTATCACATTCCTGTAACATTAAAATACCATTGCCATACTGTAGCAAACATGCTTCCTCAGACATGGGGGGGTCTTTATCACTGGCAAAAAGCTTCTCAAGCACATGGGGCAAGGCAACCACATCGAGAGGATGTTCTAACAAGGCTAAAGTCCGTAACACCAGCAAGGCATCAAGCGGTTGTTGCTGGAGGGCTTGTGCCATAAGCCCATGCCCATGGAGCATCCCCTCTGCTTGTTGAAGGGGATGAATGACCGTTTGGAGATGTGCATTGGCATGTGCAGGATCAAACTTTCGGCGTATGGCTCCCCAAGTTCGTAATGTCATGGCAGGTGTCACCGTAGGAGGAGACGTAAGCGGAGAAGCTTGAGGCATGTCTTCAGGCTTCGTACTCGGTGCATCAGATATGACAGAAGACGGTGGCACAGTATGCACCGTTAGAATCTCTTTTTCGTGCTTCTCAACCAACCGTTTACGCCACGCTTCACACCCTTGCAGTAATTTAGGAAGCTCAATTCCAGGTTCAGGAAAGTGGTGCGTCATATTCACCACAGCAGGGTCAAAATCAAGCCCATCAATACACAAAGAAAAAGCTAGCTGGAGCCACCAAGGACGACCCTGTATTTCCTCACGAATTAACTGATGAATCACCTCATCAGGAGACCGCTTCGTCAGCGTGTTTGCCCCAAACTTCAGACTAGACGCATCTTCTGGCATAGTATCAGGCACAGGATGCTGCATTTGTCCGCCCAACACCTGAGGCATCTTTACAAAAGCATCCGTAGGAAGCTTTTTCTGATGCTCTTTCAAACAGGACTTTAAATAGTAATGTTGCTGTTCCGCCAAAAGGGGGGTAAGCTCATGTTTCACAGCCACGCCACTACGCAACGCACGCTCAAGCTCTTTCACATGCGTAAAATGACCCACTAATAACAGTTTAATGTTGGGATACTCTAATAAAAAATTAAAGATTTCTTTTAACGAGGCAACTTTCAACCCACCATCCTCATTGAGCATTTCCTCTACGTTGTCAAATACAACCAGAAACGGAATGGTATGCGCCTCTTCCAGTAAAGGTGCCAAGTCTTGAATTCGGTTATAGGTTTGGTTTTTAGGATTTCCTTTCGCTGTGGTGCCGTAAGTACCCATACTACGTGCCTGATTAAACTGTTGAGCCGTTTGCTGGGCTTGGCGCAGCTGTACCATACCAGACTGAGGCGTTTCTTGCTGTTTAGGATGAGTCCCTCGCTGGGCAGACTGTGCTGGCATAACGGAAGGAAAAGCAACTGGTTGCATAGCCCCCTGGTTCAGCGTAGAAACAAGCCCTGTATCATGAAGAATCTGAGCCATAAACTGAAACAAAAAGCGACGTATATCACTCACTTGCGTATGACAGTCAAGCTCCAGCCATAAAAGTTGCTCTTGTCCTCCTCCCATCAGCTCGATGAGTCCTCGTGCTAAAGCTGTTTTGCCGCTTCCAATCGTTCCCGTGAGTAACATCACTTTCTGCGTTGGATGATTCACCCAATGCCCCAAAGACAACAACGCCTCTCGACGGTCCGTAAACACCTCAGGAATTTTGGGAATACACTGTTTCGTAAGATTTAAAGGGGAAAACCACTTCCGACGGTCAAGGGTTTGAGCGGAAACCTGTCCTTGTCCTTCTCGCTCATGTTGGCGTAAAGGGGCAAAGTTCCCTTGGCGTAAACGCTCTAACACATCTCGCTTCACCCATACCAAAGTACCTGAGGCACTTACATTACTGGGTAACCCCTGACCTTTGACAAGCACACCTTTTCCCGCAGAGGCTTGTGGCGATGAAGGAGTTTGAGCGGTTTGAACCTCAGGCACAGCACCTGCCACACCAGAAGTGGAGGTTTCTGATGCCGTAGACACTGACGATGACGGTACTTGACTCACACCAACCCCCTTTATCACTTGAGCCTAACCACAACAGACCTCAACCCATCCATACACCTACCACCCATTCAAGCCATGCAACATCGATGGTACCTTGTCAAAGGTATCGGAAAATGTGTGCGGTTACCACAGGGTAGACGAACCCTCTTCCGCTAGGTAAGGGAGCCTTCACGCAAGCTCTCTGATGTCACACCCATTGAAGTACACGATGCCATGGGGTATCATACTTAAACCCTAGTGTTGTAACGGTTATTTCCTATTTTTAGTGCTTGCTCCTTGTTTCATGGGTTCATCGTATGCCTTTACCTCTTCCTGCACGCTTACGCCATCGTACAGATGCACTCATACATAACACCTTATTAGGGCTTCTTCTTTTGTGTCTTTGGGGTTTCACGAGCCACATACCCACCTTCGCCATGCGTTCCGCTACAGCGGTTACCACGCATGAAAGTACCTGCAAAACTTGGTTTAAATCAGGCAGAGGACAAGATAACGATCTCAGTATGCTCAAACGATGTAGTGACTGGGGGCATGCACCCTCTCAAGTAGAACTTGCCAAGCTATATCTTTACTCACCCTATGAAGACCGTAATATTGAAAAAGGACTGAAGCTTCTTTTTGAAGCAAGTAAGACTGAGTCCCCTAAGGCTCTCCTTGAAATGGGAAAAGTCTATGCAGAAGGAGAAGTGGTACCCCAAGATATGTTGGAAGCCGTACGTTGGTTACGCCTTGCCGCATTATACAACCAAGGCGAAGCTCAATATTACATCGCACTATGTTATAAAGAAGGGTTTTGTCAAGAACAGCGTAAAGCACACCTCGTGACACCTTCAAGTACAACGCCTTCTCACACCTCTCAACCAAGAAAAAAAAACAATACGAAGCCTAAAAACACGGTGTTAAGCGAGCTTCTCAACGACCGAAGCCGTTTCCAGCTTGAGCAAAGTAACATCAGAGCCTATGCCTGGGCAAAGCTTGCTTATGAAAATGGTACCACCCTCGGCGGATATATTATGCGACAACTCGATAAGGTCTTTAAACCACAAGACTATCTTGATGCCGAAAGAACCTACCAGTCTATTCGTAAACGGCTCCACCTTTCAGGATAAACCGTTTAAACTTCTAGGGGCATGCCACAGGATACTTATTCATACGCCAAAGCTGAAGCAATCCCGCAGCTTCTAGGTAATTCTGAACCTCTATCAAGGGGGTACGAGTTACTGTCGTAAGCACAGGCTCCTGAGCCACAACGTCTGCCAGTGTGCCACCCGCCATGGCTTGAAGGAGTTTATCGGGGGTTACCTCTAAGACGGTCTGATTAGAGCGTACCGCAATGATAGGGATGTGCTGCTCCAGTGCAGCAAACACGCCTACGCCTCCGAGAGCATTGTAAGGCACCACCAAAGCACTCACATCCTCCACGGTCATAAAGCCCTGTTGAGAGAAGGCTTGCACCTCATGTTCTCTTCGCTCACGAAACGGGGGGGCCTGACGGATACCTCTTAGAACACACCCTGCAAAGGATGGTGTAATAAACTCAGGTGCCACTTGAGCCGTCAGTAGTTTATCCATCACAGGTGCAGCCGTTTCCTCAGAGAACACAGGAACATTTGCCACAGGCACACCCAAAGCCTTCACCAACACATGAGAAATAATCGCTTCCAGCCCTCCAATAGGGTCAACGCCTTGTCCGTCACGGTAAGAGGCTTCCATGTCTACCAAATGAGCGGGTCCTTCAAGATAACTACAAACCACCAATGCCGTAGCGCCTCGATCCAAGAGAGCTTTTCCTGCCTGCAAGAGTACCTCAGCGTTTGATAAGCTCCCCATAGAAATCCCCGACTCGCCACATACAAGCTCCAAGCCTAAAGGCTGTTCGGTAAGCACACTCCCAATACAGGGCAGCCCATACACACTGGCATGGGCTAATAAGACATTACGATGATGCGTCAGCATACGCTCAGGCATCCCTGCGTCAAAAATCACCCCAATACGATGCCCCATCGCAGGCAATGGCTCTAAAGCAATATGTCCCTGTAGCATCCCGTCAAGCACAGCACCTTCGGTGTACAAAACATTTTGAGGAAGGTCTTGAAGCATCGCAGCATTCGCCACATTGGGGTGAGTAATCAGGGCATCACTCACAGACGCTAACAGATTCATCCACACCGTAGCATCCCCTCCGTACCCGCCTTGGGAAGCCCCCACACCTGTAGGAATCATCATACAGGTGATAAAAGGCTTCTTAAAAGGATAACGTGAGGAAACGTCCCAAGGGAAGGAAAGCATCATCATATTGATAGAGTCCTATCACACGAACGGTTAGTGGAGAAACTCTCTACGCCCTGTGGTCACCATAGCAATGCCATATTGGTCTGCCAGTGCAATCACATCAGGGTCTTTAATGCTACCACCAGGCTGAATAATGGCACGGATGTTATTTTGTGCCACTGCTTGAATATTATCCACAGCAGGTAAAAATCCGTCTGAAGCTAACACACTATCACGCACTTCCCCAGAGGCATGCTGAATGGCAATTTCCAAGGCACCAATACGGCTGGTTTGCCCACCACCAATACCAATAGAACACCCGTCTTTTGCCAGTACCATGGCATTTGACTTCACATGCTTCGCAATACGCCATGCAAAAAGTAAGTCTTGCCATTGTTCTTGGGTAGGTTGCGTTTTTGTCACGACAGTCAGAGCGTCAGGCGTTAAAAGGGCAAGGTCACCCCCAGAAGTATCTTCCTGAACCAGATACAAGCTTTCTGTTAATTGGCGATATTGTTTCGTAGGACGTGCAAACGCCAGTGCTAAATCTCGACGAATGACTCGGAGGTTTTTCTTGGTTGCAAGTATGTCCAGTGCCTCTGGGGTATAGGCAGGTGCTGCAATCACTTCCAAGAACATGGCAACCAACTGCTTGGCGGTCTCTGCATTCACCTCGGTGTTAAAGCACACAATGCCACCAAAGGCACTGACAGGGTCAGCATCCAATGCTTTCTGAAAAGCATCTTGAGGCGTACGAGCCGACAACGCCACGCCACAAGGCGTATTGTGCTTAATAATCACACACGCCAAACTTGCTACCTCAGAGGTGCCACCATAGACGGCAGGCGTAAACTCAGACACCAGATTCCAACCCGCTTGCATATCCAACAAATTATTATAAGACAATGGCTTTCCGTTCAAGAGGTCAAACCCTAGTCCTTGTGCTTCAGAGGTCGTATAAACGCCCGCAGATTGATGAGGGTTTTCACCGTAGCGTAGCGATTGACAAGGATGCAAAGTCAAAGTTTCAGTTTCAGTGGAGACCGCTTCAGAGGTCTCTAACACCTTGGCAGGGGTAAACCCTAGTGTCTCTTGCCCAACCTGGGCTAACCAATAGTTTGCAATCGCATGGTCATACTGTGCGGTTCTAGCAAAGGCTTCTGCGGCAAGGGTTTCTTTGAGTTTTACAGGAAGCTCGCCCATGCCAGCTTCTAACCCAAGCAACACCTTTTTATACTGCTGAGTATCACTCACCACGGCAACATGGCGCCAATTTTTTGCAGCCGCACGCAAAAGCGAAACGCCTCCAATATCAATCAGCTCACGCATGGTTTCAGGATTATCCCCTTTACCATCTTTCAAGGCTTGCTCAAAAGGATATAAATTCACCACTACCATATCTAACAGCTCATGATGTACCTGCTCTAAATGTAGTGCTTTAGTACGGTCTGCCAAGAGTCCACCAAACACCTTGGGATGCAAACTTTTAACGCGCCCATCTAAAATCTCAGGGGCTTGCGTCCAAGCAGAAAGCTCTACTACTGGTAACCCTAACCCCTGCAAGTAGGTGTAGGTACCCCCTGTAGCAATCAGGGTATAGCCGTATTGCTCAACCAAGACGGGTGCAAAGGTCTCTAAGCCTTTTTTGTCAGTCACACTTAACAAAACATGTTTTTTAGAACGAGTATCAGAAGAAGATGGTACAGAAAACATCATGGGAAAGTGATACCTTATTGTAATGATAACGTTTAAAGGAACTTAGTGTATCAGGTATTCTCAAAGCATACTGAGAACCCAAGACCATTGGATATACGAGCTACTGTTTCAAGCACTCAGCGTACCTCAATCATTCACGACCCTTACCTATTCCAGATTAGTTCGTTTTTTAGTGTAGAGTACGCACGGCTACCTTAATGTCAAGCACAGTACAAGCGTACCTGTAACACATCTAGGCTTCAAGGCTTACTCCCAAGAAAGATTTTTGTTCTTATCCTCACGGAAACACAGACCAGAGAAATGTTTACTTTTGTAACTTTTTAACATAATACTTGTCTAAGCCCTTAGAAATAGTTATATTATTGCAATAAGAATATTTCACCAATTCATCTGTACAATTATACCGATGAAGTTATCGTTTTTTAACATCCTATGATACTTTACATGGTTATACATGAAAGTTAAATATAGGTGTTATTTATTTTGGTGAATATGACTTAAAAACCTGTGTTGTTTTTGTGTGTTGTGTGATACCCACATAGTCCCATCACAGCATTGCTCTTTTATGAATGCCTTAACCCTTTTATTTTCTAAGAAAAGGATGTTTTTTCATGCTTATTTCTGTACATACTCCTAGCGTTCAATCCACCAACCGTTTTGGGATTTCAATTCCAAAAAATCCTGATGGCACGCCATTGGGCAGTAAAGCTTGGCAGAAAAGTGTAGATAATACAAGTTCATCACGGGGTTCCTTGCCTGGAAATCAATCAGACAGTTCATCAAACCGCACGCACGCTTCACAACAACGTCAACGTGAGAAGTTTGTTTATGTTCCTCCTGTTCAAGACAGAATCGTCAGTGCGTTAGGAGATATTGGACAGCCTCAGCGCTTTGTTGACACGGCTTGGAGCAAGATTACAGGTGAGTATTACCGAAAAGGTAGATAGTACAAATCAATGCGAAGCAAGTCCTTGAATGCTATGTTAGCGTCCTAAAGCATCAATGTGTTTGCCATAAACGTCAAGCTTAAAAGTAGACAATGCTTTCTTCGCTTGACGTTTCATCATATGTAGTACTTCGGGTTGCTGGTGGGCGTATCGCTCAATAAGCCATTCAAGTGTACGCAAATAATGCACCCATTGACCATTCACTAAATGGAGCGATACCACCAAATAAGACTCCCAAGAGGGTTCGTGCGTGGGGTATCGCTCCAGTATCCATTGCCATGATTTTTTTGCTTCATTCAACCATATTTCTTTTTGTTGTGAAGGGGTATGAGGCGTTAACGCCATTTGAAAGAACTTTTGTCCCATGAGCCAATGACCTTCAATAATCGCATTTTGAGGCAATAACATCAGCCGTCTTGCAATCGCATCAACGGTTTCAAAGGCACCTTCCCGCAAGGCAAGTTCTCCTTGAAGTACCAGCACTTGTGGGTTTACAGGATGAGCTACCACAAGTTGAGCAAGTGCTTCTTTTGCGTAGGAGATTTCGGTTTTAAGCTGCATACATAAACTCACTAACAATACTTGCGATTTCAGGTCAAGGGAATGGCGCTGATGTGCTGTTTTGAGTAAAGAGAGTGCTTTAGGATAGGCTGCTTGGTCAATATAACAACGTGCCAAATCGTAACGAAGTGTCGGATGTTCAGGTAATAAACGATGGGCTTTTTCCAGATACATTTGGGCTTGACTCCACT
>JBJTUH010000148.1:0-3071 GCA_046080605.1 Vampirovibrionales bacterium | reverse complement strand
TGGGTTAGTGTGTGGGGTGCTACTAAAGCATTTAAGCTTAATTGATGATATCCTGTTTGTGCATCCTAAAGATATGCAAGATGGTAAAATTGTCATCACCGAGAATGATATTACAACCAACCTTCCGTATGTGCCTGGGGTTGGCGTTGCCTTTGACCATCATTTAAGCGAGACCATTCGTAATACCGATAAAAAAGACAACCATATTATTATTCCTTCTGCACCTTCTGCGGCACGGGTGGTATGGGAATATTATGGCGGACATGACACCTTCCCCAAGAGCTGGGATGAAATGATGGTTGCTGTAGATAAGGGGGATAGCGCCCAGTTTACGGTGGATGAAATTTTAACCCCTGAAAAGTGGGTGTTATTGAATTATCTTATGGACTCTCGTACAGGGTTGGGACGATTCCACAATTTCACGATTTCAAACTATCAACTTATGATGAAACTCATTGATTTGTGTAAAGACCACTCCATTGAGTACATTATGCAAGACCCTGATGTGCAGGAACGGGTGAAACTGTATTTTGAACATCAAGAGCAGTTTAAAGCTCAGGTATTGCGGTGTGCTACAACCTATGACAACGTGATTGTTCTTGACCTCCGAGATGAAGAAGTCATTTGGTCAGGCAACCGCTTTATGATTTATGCACTTTACCCTCAGTGCAATGTAAGCATTCACTGTATTTGGGGCTTACGCAAGCAAAATACGGTATTTGCCACGGGTAAGTCGATTGTGAATCGCTCCAGTCAGGCCAATATTGGTGAAATTATGCTCAGTTACGGTGGAGGCGGTCATGAAAATGCGGGTACCTGCCAAGTTCCGAATGAATCGAGTCAAGAACACTTGTTAGACATTGTGCATCGTCTCAAAGATGCCACCGTCTTGGCACAGCCTGCCTCATAATCTTTCTGGTTTTTTTAAGGGTTTTTATCCTTGATACCCCATGACATCCTCCCTAAAGGGCATGCCTAGTGCCGTTTGGGGATGGGTGCATTTTAACCCTGCCACTAGTCTACCCAGTGCATGGCACAAGGGGAGGGGTTGTTCTGCCACTAAACCATACAATACGCCCCCAGCAAACCCGTCTCCTGCTCCGATGGTGGAACCCTTTTGAGCGATCGGAAGTGCATTGAGCGTGTGGGTCGTGGGCATACCTTGAGACGCTGGATAAACTTGGGTTAATCGTGAGGCTAGCGTATAAAGTCGGCTTCCTTTGTCTGCCAAGGTGTACCATACCATAGGAACCTGATGAATCTCTTGGAAGTAGCTTTTGACGCTTTGCTCGCTTCCCATGCCAAGCCACCCATGAGCGTCTTCCTCACTGAGTTGTAGACTATCGACATACGGGAGTAGCTTTTGAAGGGTCTCGTAGGCACATTGACGATGTCCTTCCCATAACGCCTCGCGCCAGTTGAGTGTAAGCATGGTGTTTTTACCGTGTGCTTTGGCAAACTGGAAGAGCGTTACCACGAAAGCTCTATAGCTTTCTGATAGGGCTAAACTTACCCCTGTGGCATACACCCAACGATGCCCCGAGAGTAAGGTGTGTAGCGAAGAAGCCGAGTAAGTAAGGGCTTCAGTGTGGTGACAGCTTCCCGCTGAGTGTGTTCGGTAATACTCTGAGCGGACAGGATGAGTGCTTTCAGAGCTTTGAGGTGTTTGAATGAGATAACTCCCTGTGTAACGGCTTTTGTCTTTGAGTGTGTGCCAAGGGGGGTGTAAAATGATACCTTCCTGTTGGCAAAATTGTGTGAGCAGTTTGCCATAGGTGTCTTGTCCAATACGGGTGAGAATCGTTGCTTTCGGGGTGGTATGAGGCGAGGGAGGAAAGAGTCGGCTAAATGCGGTTGCGGTATTCAGCACATCGCCTGAGGGGGCAAGGGTGATTGAAACAGGACTCAGAGCGTTGTCCTGAAGCCCTATCTCGGCTGAGAGCCGCTGTTCAATCAGGGGTTCTCCAAGGCATAAGAGCAAAGGCTTAGCGTGTGAGGAGAGTCCTGAAGAAGCACTATTCATAGGTGCTTGATGCACGAGCGTTGCTTGAGGCGGTGTCACTTCATGGTGGTCTGCCATGGCGGGTGGTTGCACGTGAGAGACCTTTGAGGCACTTTGGGCAATCACCTTTTCAACCCATGGAGCAGGCTCATGAGACTCAGAGAAAGGCGAAGATGGCTGAGGCACGTTGATAGGGGTGTCGTCCATAAGAGAAGGGGTGTTTGAGGGAACAGACCATCATAAAGCCATGCTATGGTATCACATCTTACAAGAAGTGTGAGCATGGCATGTGTCAACGCCTTAAACATTCTGTTACAATACCTTACATCAACGGCTGAGGCTAAAAAGATAGAGGTCTTAAAAGTGTGCAATGAAATGACTGGAATGGTTTAAGGAAAGAGTGTCATAATGCCAAGTTACCCTAAAGTGGCGGAAAGTCATCAGTGTCATCAAGACCCTTTTAGGGTGTCTGGGGAACATCCCCTTAGCACACTTGTGGTGCTACAAGGAGAGCGTGGAGGGTATCTCCAGCTTGCTCCTGCTGCCCCTGTTACGTCGTATACCGATGCACCGCCTGAACTTTTCTTGGCAGCAAAAGCTTGGGCGAGCTTTCTTGAACGTGAATGTCCTGACATTGCAAGGGTTTACTGGCTTACCTTTTCGGAGGTGGTACCGCATCTCCATATCCACTTGTATCCACGCTATGGTACCGACACACTCACGGGTACGGCACTGTTTGACGCACGCCATACCTCGGCACAACCCTCATGGACAAACCTGCAACAACAGGGCTTGAGTGCATGGTCTCTGCAGTGGGGGGTGACGCTTTTATAAAAGTGACTTTCTTGCTTAGGCAACGCCGCCATACAACCCATTGCGTGTTGTACGTTATAAGCCGCTCATGATGAGGCAATGAAGATGATTTTTAAGAGAGTGTTATTTAATAATGTTGGGTATGATATTCCACGCTTCTAATACTGAGTCTACACTATGCACCAAATGTTGTAATAACTTCATTGTCGCTATCACCATCTCTTTACATCTCGAAAATGCTATCGTTTTACGATTA
>JBJTUH010000147.1:0-15613 GCA_046080605.1 Vampirovibrionales bacterium | reverse complement strand
CTTCAAACGATATTGAAGCCCAAGTGAGTCAAACAAAACATGCGGTACTGAGTTCAAGCGATGAGCTTCAGAAACTCACCACTTCTACTGAGCATCTTTCAGAGCTTAATCGTCAAATGGAATCTTTCACCGTCCAGAGTACCAATAGCTTTGCAAGCATTGCCGTTGCAGTGGAAGAAATGTCTTCTACCATTCAAGATATTTCAACACAAACCATCCAAAGTAATGATATTTCTTTGAGAGGACAAGAAGCCGCACAGCAAACCTTGAGTATGTTAGATGAATTAAACCAGTCTATTCTTGAAATTAATAAGGTGGTTAATGTTATTCAAGATATTGCCGCCCAAACCAACACGCTTGCCATTAATGCTGCCATTGAAGCTGCCCATGCGGGTGAAGCAGGGAGAGGCTTTGTGGTAGTGGCAAGTAAGGTGAAATCATTAAGTGTAGAGTCTTCTGACACCACCACCAAAATCATTCATCAGGCAACGGGTATTCAAGAAAACATGAATAAAGCGGTGGTGACCATTCGGCACCTTATTGAAATTATGCAAGAGATGGATCACTTCAGTAAAGGTATTTTTGAAAAAGTGCAACAACAAAGCCAAGTGGTGCGGATTTTATCAGGAGACTTGCAACGTGAAAACCATGCGATGCAAACCTTAAAAGGGCATGTGAACTCTTCTCTTGAACATACCTCTACGATTGAGCATGTGATTGAGACGCTTCAAGAGGAAACGCATACCTTAGAGAGTACTGCAGATAAACTTGTAGAAGTGGCAGAGCGTGTGGTGCAAACCTCTGATATGATGGGAGACCAAGCCGATAATACGTCGCAACAAGTGCAACTATTACTCCCTGTAAGTGGTCAATTAGCCAGTGTTGCGGGACAGCTTCGAGACCTTTCTTCCAAGTTTAAGCTTCAAGCTGAAACAGAGGAAGCACTTCAGGTAGGGGACGCTATTACCAAGAGGCTGGCGGCTATCACGAAGTAAGTGAAACATGCTCCTTTCCCTGTACGAAAACAGTCAAGTGCTTTGTGTGCAGGGAGAGTGTCTATGCCTTAATAGAAGTATGGTATTAATCCTTCTTTCTATCAGGGCTAACACAAGCACTGTACTTGATATTGGGCGGTTTATAGGTCATGTTTAACGGAGTATATTTTGAAGCTTAGGGAGCTAAGAAAAGTATGTCGATTTGGAATGTGGTTGAGTCTTTGTTGAAGCCTGCAGTTCTGTTTATGAGTAGGCTCCCTTACCTGCAAAAGTTTTTAGTGCTGGGTGGTATTTTTTCCACCGTGATGATTATTCCGTTCAATAACTTTTACCATAGTACCCAGGGCCTCATTGCGTTTACTGAAGCTGAAATCTATGGTACTAAGGTGCTGACTCAGGTGGATAAAGTACTGGATATGGTTTCAAACGGGCAAAGTGCTGGGGCAAAGAGCTTGTTAGAAACCTTAGAAAAAAATAATGACACTGCCAGAGACCCTATTCAGCTTGCATCTTCTATAGAAGCACTCAAACAAACCACCACTGCAACAAGTTTAAAACAGCAGACGGAAGAGGTCTTACGCTTCTATGATGACAGTATTATTCATTCCAATTTACTGTATGACCCTGAGCTGACAACGCACCATTTAATGGAACTGGAGGCCCGCTTGGTGCCTCAAATGATTACAGGACTCTTAGCCATTGAGGAGAGCATTCAACGCTTGAAGTTGCATAAGGCAGTGGTATTGACAGATAGCACCACGGTGTCTATTAAAAACCAAGCATTGCTTTATGTGGGGGTGTTACGTCGTACGCATGAGCATATTGCCAATACGTTACATATCCTAGAAAAAAAAGGAACACTTTCTGGTGAAGACAAAGATAAGCTCATGCAGCGCTATAGCCATTTTAAAAATGCGTTTACCAGCATGGATAGTATCTTTGAAGAGGTGACAAAGGGGAACTTTGAAAAACTATCGCAGTCTGCTGACTGGCTCGTAGGGCTTCGTCACAATGCGATGAACCTCAGTGAGCAAAGCAATGCGATTTTATTGAGCCTGCTCATGCAACGCCAAGAGCGTCTGCCTTTCCCTCTTCAGCAAGCTGCGTGGATTACCCTTCTTATTATGGGTGCTACAACCTATTTAATGTTAGGATTTTATCGTTCAACCCAATTGACCGTGAATCAATTAAATGGTGCGATGAAAGCTTTTGTTGCGGGAGACTTAGAGCATAGTACGATTCAACCCATGAGCCAAGATGAAATCGCCGAGATTGTACATGGGTTTAATCAGTTTATTGAAGACCAAAAAGGACTCGTCCATCAAATTAAGTCGCAAGCTTCTGACATTGAACAATACGCCCTAAAATTAAATACCAGCCTCATGCACGTAGAAGACGCAACCCATGATGTGTTGCATGCGATGCAAACCAGTCAAGAAACATCGCTAGCGATTGAAACAAACGTTGAAAAAACGAGAGAAGCCATTCATAGTACCAATCAAGAATTAGAGCATCTCACGAAATCCACAGAAGCATTGAGTCATGTGAATGACCGCTTAGAACAATTTGTGATACAGAGTTCTTCTGGGTTTGAAAGTATTGCAGCGGCGGTTGAAGAAATGGCAAGTACCATTCAAGATATTTCAACACAAACCATTCAAAGTAATGATATTTCACTCCGTGGACAAACCGCAGCCAAAGAAACGCTTACGATGCTGGATGAGTTGAAGGGGTCTATTCTGGAAATTAATAAAGTGGTGAATATTATTCAAGATATTGCCGCACAAACCAATACCCTTGCGATTAATGCTGCCATTGAGGCAGCCCATGCAGGAGAATCAGGAAGAGGGTTTGTTGTGGTTGCTAGCAAGGTGAAAGCACTGAGTGTTGAATCTTCAAATACGACTGTGGAAATCATCCACCAAGCAAAAGATATTCAGGATAATATGGACAGAGCCTTGGCAACCATCCGTCACTTGATTCAAATCATGGAGGAAATGGACACCTTCAGTAAAAGTATTTTTGAGAATGTACAACAACAAAGCAATGTGGTACGTGTGCTTTCTGGGGATTTACAACGTGAAAATCAGTCGATGCAAACGCTCAAAGGTCATGTGCAGGATTCTATTCAACATGCCAGTGCCATTCATGTAGGCTTAGAACATTTACAGCAAGAATCTCAAGAACTCAAGGAAAACTCGGGGTCGTTGGTGCAGGTCGCGCAACAAGTGCTTGAAAACTCTGACCTCATGAGTGAAAAAATGGATGATACCTCAGAGGAAATCAAGTTGCTTCTTCCTTTAACCACAAGTTTAACAGAGGTGGTAACGCATTTAAGAACAGCCTCTAATCGTTTTACAACAGATGAAACCGAAGATGGTACTGAAACGTTGCAAGCTCGTATTCAGCGCTATGCCATGCAGGCACCTATCGATGGTTAAGCAGATAGAAGAGGAGGCTTTGGCATGATGATGACCTTTCTTGCACAAAATCTACAGGCTTTACAGGTCTATGATACTCGTCATGCCTCTTTAATAGAAGCACTATTGAGCACGCCTGAGCTACCCGAAGATGCTTGGGAGGCAGTAGAAACTGAGGAGGGTACCTTAACCCTGAAACTTGGTGGGGTGCCATTGCAGGCACTCACTGGAGGGCAACGTGAGGCACGCCAAGTGTGGCAAGAGGGACATACCCCCCGAAGTAAAGTATCGACCCATATCATTTTTGGGTTTGGTATGGGCTACTTAGCACAGCTTGCTTCCCGAGAAAGTGCTGGGCGTATTGTGATTTATGAAGACCATTTGCCGTTACTGAAGTTTTTATTGACTGAAATTAATTTTACGACGCTCTTTCGTCAACCGAATATCACGGTGGTGTCCACGCTTCAGGCACTCCATACCGTGCTGTGCCAGGATGCTGTGTTTCCTGAAAAGCTTGATGTATTTTATGCAGGAGAAGGGTATCGTACCGCCTTGTGGTCTGAAGAAAAACGAGAAGCGATGGCTGCTTGGTTTAAAAGTTTTACTGAGACCCTTCAGCTCGGATTGAATACTTACTACGCACGCCATACCTTACAAGTGCAAAATGTGCTAAAAAATCTGGTGGCTTATCGTCAGTGGTATCGCTTAGAGGCGTTTCATCAAGCTTTAACGTGGTATCCTGCGGTTGTGATTGGACGAGGTCCTTCCCTTGATGAGGCTCTTCCCACACTAAAACGGTTAGCCGAAGAGGGACGCACGGTATTATTTGCAGTGGGGGGGGCTTTGCGTCGGCTTTCTGAATGTGGCATTAAACCTCATTTTGCTTTTTTTTATGACCCTGTCAGTGCTAAAGAGCAGTTTTACGGACTCCCTGAAGGGTACATGGAGGATATTATTTTGTTGGTTCCTGGGTTTGCACCTCCTGAAACCTTTGAGCTTGCACCTGAGCAGCCTGCACTACTGTATTGTAGTAAAAATAATGAGTTTGTTGGGCAGTTTTTAGCGTATCTTGCTCAGAGCTATCATCCTACGAAGGCACCTTTAGGGGTGGTACAACATATGGGTGGCGGAGGTGTGGCGGTGGTTACCACCGATGTGGCATTGCGTATGGGGTGTTCTCATGTGGCACTTGCTGGGATTGACCTTGCGATGAAAGGAAACCAAGTTTACGCAGGAGGGGTACACGCTGATAGTGTAGAAGATGGTGTGTTAACGTTACACACAACAGAAAGTCATTCAGGCTATACGCATCATCTTGTGCCGATTGCAGGGCAGTGTTCAGGAGAAACGTTATTAACCACCAGTGACTTTAAACAGTACCGAGATGAGCTTGCGTATTTAAGAACCCTCTTCCCTCAACAAACCTGCTGGAATATTTCAGTAGGCGGTGCAGACATTTCAGGCTTTACCGCCGTGACTCCTGAGGCATTATATGCCTATTATCAAGCCGCCTATACAGATGTTTCTGAGGAATCACTGGAGCAACTTTCTTTAAAACAGCGATTGCAAGCGTGCTTACAGCCTTTATTCCCTTCTACTACTTCCCTTCTGCAGGAGCCACAGTGTGGTACACCTCACTGGTTTTTAGAGGCGTTACCTCAAGAGGCACGTTATACTGAGACGCTATTACAGGGTTTAGTAGAGCAATTAGCCTGCTTGATGCCATTGCTTGCCCAATCAAGCCGAGATACTTTGCTTGCACGTCTTCCTGTGGTACAGCAAGGCACCCATCGACTTTTAATGGAGCTGACACGTAACCCCATGATGGGACATTTTGCGAGTGTTCCCATGACACGGTTTCAACATTTGTATGGTCACCATACCCCTCGTTCGACGCAAGAGGTTTTTCATCATTTACAAGGGCAAGTGGCACTCTTTCAGGCCATGATTCAGACACTTACCCGAGATATTGTGCCTGTCTGGCATGAGGTTTTGGAAGCCACAGGGCATACTCAAGAGGCACAGGCGTTTGTGGTACGATGTCAGGAAAGTCTTCAAACGCTCAAGTCATTGACATCTGAGTATGCTACCTTTACCAGCACGCCTGAAGTGGTGGCTTCTGTCAGTTAAGAGGTCGTGTATCACCTAGGGTTTTATGGTGATATGGCTGTGGTTGGGTCTTCTCTTCAGCATCGATATTGACGAGACCCCGCCTGTGTTAAACAAGTGTTTTACGCTGTAGTATCACAGGTAGAGGCTCAAGGCTTGAACTGAACGGTTAGACCGTGGGTTTTGGATAGACAGAAAAATGACTCTGATGAACCGAAGAACGTCCCACCTAGGGGGGAAGGTTCTCTTCTCATACAGAGCCAAAAGTGACTGAATGCTTAACCTAAAAATCTGAGTGAGTGACCCCTACTATTTCAATGTTAAGAGCGTCTCTTTTTTTAACATGTACGTCATCCACAGCGTATAGTCGTACGAGCAAGCGTAAACTCATCCAAGAGCTTATCCCTTTTAACGTTGTAGCAACCAACGTTTAAGGGTTTGCATTAACCCTGTAATGTAAGCCCGTGGCTTACTTGGGACGGCTTACTATAGGCGGTACGTGCAGCATTCGTTGAAAGTGCTGCCTTACACCCTTGAAACCCTTCTTTGAGCATCAATTCAGTCCCTGTTAAATAGACTTGAAATGCATTAGGAGGCGTTGCTTGAAATTTGCTTGTGGTGACTTGTACAGGGCTAGTGTGTTGAGGCACTTGAGCGAAACTATTGGTTTTAGCACCAAAAACGCTAGGCTTACTAAGTGCATAGACTGGGAAGTTTTGCTGAACACGCATGGAACTATACCTCAACTATCACGGCGTTGCTTTGTGATCTTAGACACAGAAGCAAACAAGCCAACCACAAACAACATAAACTTCTGTAGGAAAGTAAAGTCTGAATAAAAGCTTTTTAACTTTATCTACATGATTCATAATACTACTTTGTCATAAACTTGTCAACAATTTGTCAATAAATTGTCAACGTTATGTCATCAGATTGTCACTCAATGAAAAAGACACTACTGAGACAATAGTGCGTCTCAGTGGCGTGAGTTCTCTGGGTTCTCTTTTCTCTTTTCTCGTTTATCCTTCTAGCCATAGGGTATGTTCAATGGAAGGTAGCTTGCTATCGGGTGTCCACTTGAGTCCATGACGTACTTTACTGTTAAGGTCTAAACGATACTGACGTGCTTCGTGGCTACCATGCGTTTCGATTGGTGGCAGATGGAGGGTTTCTCCGTTTGCATGTAAGGCGCTTGTAATGTGTCCGTGAACCCAATGGGTGACCAGTGAGCTTGGAAGAGGTAACTGTTGTGTGGCAGCAAAGGGATGGTCTTTTGCATTTAAAAAGCTATCCCATGTTTTATCATTCACGAGCTTTACGGCACGTGCTATGGCAGGGGTGTCAATCGGTGAGGTATGTGAAAGCACTTTCACGCCTGGTGTGACACACTCACTCTGAAACCAACGCTGTATGGCTTGGGTACTTGCTTCAAAGGTTTTGGGTGAACTCAGACCCCATGGGTGTTGGGTTGCTTTGCTTATCCATGTTTTAAATGCATCAAATGTTTTCTGATTGGGTGCTGTGTGAGTAAAAAACGTTTGGCTGTTTGGCTGATACTTTACGGGTGTGAGATGGGTAAAGTAATTGGCATAAAGGCTGCCAAGCTCTTGATACACCTTGGGGTTAGACTGTGCATAATGGTAACTGGATGCAAAGCTGGTATGTTCCTGTGTGAGGGTTTTATGCCCTAGCATGGGAGGAGGTGTTTTTTGGAATGCTTCAGGGGTGTTGAGCATCTCGGGGTGATGGGCAATGGGTGAGACATAATAGGTCTACCAGTCGCGCAGTGCCTGCATGTCATGATTTGATAAAACCACCTCATACGCAGAAGTATAGGGTGTTTCAGCGTGACTAAGTGTTTGAGTTAAGGCAGTGGGTGCGTGTTGTTTTTGAGCTTGTTCTTGTTTAGAGGCTTCTAGCCGTTCTAAGACTCTAAGTGTCATGAGGTCAGAGGAGCCTTGGTCACTAATGACATCTCCGAGAAAGAGAATGTGTTGTGCTTGTGTGCCACCCCAATGAACTTGGCGTAATACGTTCTGAATGCGTTCGTCTAAACGCGCTTGAAAACTTTGTTGATAGGGTTTTGAGATGTACGGGTCACGCTCTTGAAGTTTTGCCATGGCGGTTGCACATAATTGAAGTTCAGCCCATGTTTCAGGGGAGCATTGTAATAGCCCATGCAGGTTTAACAGCTCCACGACTTTTTGCCAACTACCATGGGTATCTCCCAGAACGAGGGTTTGCTTTGGGAGCGTCTGTTGTAGTTTGGGGATGGAAGGGGTTGGTCGATGAGCATAGCCTTGAATGGCGTTATCATGCAATGGAAAGACAAAAGGTCCGCTGACGTGTTGTTGTGGACGTATACGCCATTGTGCCACGGTGTAGGGAAGACCAAATAATTTCACCATGGGTGTGGTGGGTAAAGCATCAGTCACATGAGTGCATGACTCGGGTGTTTCTCCAAAACGAGAGGTGTCATGTTTGAGCCGTGCCGTATGTACTGGAACATGAGTGTTAGGGCGTACAGGGCGTAATAAGCGTGAGACCATATCAGGAAGGGTTGACTTGTCTAAGTACTGAGGGGTAATCATACAGAAGTTTCAAGTAGGCATAAGGGGGTGGATAGTTCGCTTCACGAGCAAGTCCTCATGATACCCATGATAAGTGCTTCTGTATAGTAACAGTGTCTTTAAGCTTCACACTGTAGCGTATGACAAGCATCATGATGGGACGATTAAACACCATTCCCTAGTAAAAAGAGACATCCCCTCTCCCTTTTTACCAAAAGAGAGGGGGGATGTATTGTGCAAAGCGGTATGTCGTATTCGTTTGTAGGTAAGGAGGGCTTATCCTTTAACGGATGGTGCCACAGCCATAGCGTTAGGAGGCGGTGATGCAACAGGTCCATTGGTAGGTTGTTGCTGTTGTTGCATTGCCATGAGTGCCTCTTGAAGGGCTTGGGCATTTAACGCATCTTGTCCTGTCAGTGGGTTCCCTTGTGAGGACGGAGGTGTCTCTGGGAGTGCCATGGCGGGTACAGTCGTTGTAGGGTTCGTCACACCAGCTACCGAGGCTTGTGTGGGCATAGCCATTGAAGGTGAGGGCATCGGTATGTCAGGGAGTCCATTCCCGTTCGGCGACATCATGGTTTGAGGCTGAGGCATCCCAGATGGGTTACCCATGGTCGTTGGTGTAGGAGGCTCCTCAGAGTAGGCTCTAGGATAGGCTGGAGGGAGTGAGGATGGATTTTGTTCTTCTTTTAACTGAGAAGGAGGCAGTTGTGCGGGAGGTAATGGGTTGGGTTTTGGGGCTGTAGCATCGTCAGCAGATGTTGGTGCTTGGGTAGATGAAGTACTTTGAGGGTTCTCTACAGGCTTGGTTTTATGCCCAAAAGGCCACAGGGTCTGCCAGAAGTGTTTTTTAGTGGGCTTTTTGGAGGGTGTTGGTGCCTGATGAGGATCTTTGGAAGGAGTAGGTGCTTGATGTGCTTTCTCCTCGGATGAGGTTTTAGGGGTGCTTGGGGGTGTTGGTTTTACACCCCCTGTGGATGACCCTGTTTGAAACTCGTAGGCACGTAGTGCATCATTGACCATGGTGGGTTCCATGCCCAACATCCCATTATTGTCTTTAATTTTGCGTATATCTTCTACGACACTAGGTGAAATATCTTTCAGGAGTCCTGATTCTAACGCAAGCAGTAATGGGACATGGACGTTTGAGCTACTGTCTCGGGCAATCTTTTTGGCAAAAGCCTCAATGTAAGGCTTGGCACGGTGGTCAGTGACAATCCCTTGATTACTCGAAATAATCTGATAAAACTCTGTGGCTGCATCACTACGAATATTGGGGTCAGGGTCGTTTAAACGACGATTGAGACTCTGAATGACGGGGTCATTAAAGGCATGAGCAAACTTGTAGGTTTCATCGCCTCCTGCTGGGCTGGGAGGTAGTGCAGTTTGAGGAGAGGAGGTAGGGGCTTGAGGCGTATTGGGTGAAGAAGGGTTCGCCACAGTAGAAGCACCAGGAGTGCCATTAGGCTGTGTTGTGGTTTGAGGCAAAGCTTGTGTTGTACCAGGAGCTGAGGCATTCGCTGGTGGGGTACCCACTGGAGGCATTGCGGCGCTGGGGTTGGAAGCTTGCATTATGGCTGCGGGGGGGGTGGGTTGCGTTGAATGCATGCCATTGGCTGGCATGGGTGTGTTATCTGTTGGGCTGTTAGGCTCAAGAGGGTTTGTGATGCCATCAGGTAAACCACTCCCGTGTGTGGGTACTGAGGCTTGGGCTAAAGACTCCCATACATTGCCTTGAGCGTTAGGTGTATTTAAAAGGCGTTCAGGGGCAACAGGAAGCACGGCACGAGGGAGTTGAAGCTCTTTAAGGAGTAATGCTAAAAACTCTGGGGTATTAGTGTGTAACCCTTGTTTTTCCCATTGTTGTAATAGGTCTGTATTTTCAGGTGCGGGCGTGGGTGATGCACTGGCACGTGAAGCGACCGTTTGAGAGGGTGATTCACGCAATGGAATAGGAGTTTGTGGTGCTGGTTTTACAGGCTCTTGGTACCAAGAGGGCGTTTCGTTGGAGGAGGAGGGTGGGGTTTGAAGTGCCTCAGAGACAGGAGGGGTCTTCTTTAACGCTTGAGGCTGAAAGGTATCTCCTGCGGTAGGACCCATATTGATAATAATCGTGGGACCTGTATGTTGTGTACTCGTTGCGTCTTGGGCGACTTGCTGGGCTTGTTGCTTACTTTCAAGGTATATAGGATCTTGAGCTTGACGTGCAGACTGCCCAAAATGAGCATAAAGCTTGGAGGGTAACGTGACATCAGAAGACACTGTTGAAAAATCTCCCCAAAAGGTTCATGGGCTTAGATAGAGAAAAAGGGTAGGGTGTCGTTGCGACAGGGTATTCACCTATCTTCACCGTAACATAAGTATTTAATGGCATAAAACCATAAATGCCCGTAAACTGTGACTTGTTACAATGTATCCTGTAAGGAGAGTGGGTATGGCACAGTGGGAATAAGCGACAAAGGCTTACCGCAAAGTGAACGATCGTGTAAGTACTGCCACTCATGTACGGCTTGAATGCTAAACAGAGTGTATTGCCATAAGAGGGCTAGGGAGATACCCCTGACACACTGTTGGTTGCAATAATATTCAGCAGGTCTATATTGGTTCTTACAACCCCTAAGTTGGAAATATCTATCCCAGGGTTCGCATTTTGGTATGTCAGAAAAGCTTGGTAAATCTGTATGATTTTTTCACCTGTAAAATAATAAGACGTTGTTGTATTGCCTGTTGCTACTTGGAGTACGTCTACGACCTTGCTACTTGGGGTATTGTTGGTGTTGTTAAACTCCATGTACTGTAAGGTACTGTAGCTACCCGAGCCGTATTCAATGGTTACTTGCACGGTATTATGTGGGGTGCTGCTACCATCGAGTTGCGTTCCTGCATTATTGAATGCTAAACGAATGACTGAGTCAGACGTATCCAGTACCACTTTCACAGATTCTGCAATGACAGGCGTTAAACTACCTTGAGTGCCTGTGAGGGTATCATTCCCTCCGTTAAGCCCTAACTGAATGAGCATATTTCCCGTTTGTTGTTGGGTCATGAAGTTTCCACCAACCAATACATCGTTCCCAGCCCCTGAAATCAGGGTATCGGTTCGAGTATTAAACGAGGCATTCTCAACCACATTTGAAATCAGAACATCATCGCCATCGCCACCATCAAGGGTGTCTCCGCCCATGGCACTGGTGAGGGTATCATTGCCTGCTTCTCCGTAAAGGGTACTACTTCCAGTGCCTCCGTAAAGCAGGTCATTGTTGTTACCGCCATAGGCAAGGGTACCATTCACGGCGTATAGGGTGTCATTCCCATCTTCTCCGTAGAGGGTGTTCAGCCCCACGGCATAGAGGGTGTCATTCCCTAACCCACCATACACAAGGCTCATACCACCCGTAAACGCATTACCGTATAGTGTATTATTTAATGTGTTACCAATTAAATTACTTGCAGCAATCGCAAAAAGGGTACGCCCATTTTCTACGTTATTTGCAAGGGTGTAGTTAAAGTTTCCATTCACTCGGACTTCATCTATTCCCTCACCTGCATTTTCCGTGACCACATCGCTTAAACTGTCAATCACATAGGTGTCATCTCCCAGTCCACCAACCATGGTGTCAATACCTGTGCCACTCGTGATTAAATTGTTCAAGGCATTCCCCGTCAATATTCTCCCCGTAGAAGTTGTATTCGTCAGATTCTCAAGGTTACTTCCTAAAGTATAATTGAAGTTTCCTGCAAGACGTACTTCGTCTGTTCCCTCACTGGCATTCTCTGTCACCACATCCCCAGTGTTATTCACCACATAGGTGTCATCTCCCAGTCCGCCAACCATGGTGTCAACCCCTGTCCCACTCGTGATTAAGTTGTTTAGGGTATTCCCCGTCAACGTTCTCCCTGCACCAGTTATATTCGTCAGATTCTCAAGGTTACTTCCTAAAGTATAGTTAAAGTTTCCATTCACTCGGACTTCATCTATTCCTGCACCTACACCCTCAATGACCATGTCACTACTACTGTTAATCACATAGGTGTCATTCCCTGTGCCACCCGCCAGCGTGTCATTTCCAGCACTACTCGTTAATACGTTGTCTAACGTATTCCCCGTGAGCTGTAAACTGTTTGTCGTGAAGTTCGTGACATTTTCCACATTACTTGTAAGGGTGTAGTTGAAGTTTCCATTTACTTGGACTTCATCTGTTCCCTCACTCGTCAATTCCGTCACCACGTCACTACTACTGTTAATCACATAGGTGTCATTGCCGAGTCCCCCCACTAGGGTGTCATTTCCTGTACTACTTGTGATGACGTTATTTAAGGTATTCCCTGTGAGCATTAAGTTATTGCTCGTAATATTTGTTACGTTTTCTACATTATTTGCAAGCGTATAGTTGTAGTTTCCATTCACTTGTACAAGATCTGTTCCCTCACCTGCATTTTCAGTGACCACATCGCTCAAACTGTTAATGGTATAAGTGTCATTCCCAAGACCACCTACGAGGGTGTCATTTCCTGCACCACTTGCGATGACGTTGTGTAACGCATTCCCCGTCAACGTTGTCCCCGTAGAAGTTATATTCCTCAGATTTTCAAGGTTACTTCCTAAAGTATAGTTCAAGGCTACATTCAATCGGACTTCATCTATTCCCTCACCTGCATTTTCCGTGACCACATCGCTTAAACTGTTAATGTTGTAAGTGTCACTCCCAAGACCACCTACGAGGGTGTCATTTCCTGTACCACTTGTGATGACGTTATTTAAGGTATTCCCTGTGAGCATTAAGTTATTGCTCGTAATATTTGTTACGTTTTCTACATTATTTGCAAGCGTATAGTTGAAGTTTCCATTCACTTGTACAAGATCTGTTCCCTCACCTACGTTTTCAGTGACCACATCGCTGAAGCTGTCAATGTTGTAAGTGTCATCTCCGACACCACCTATTAAGGTATCATTACCCGCTAATCCATTTAGCGTATCGTTACCAATACCAGCACGTAATATATCGTTACCAGAAGTTCCTACAAGTGACTCCCCAGTCACGTCTGTTATCGTAATGGCTTGGGTAAGGTCACGGGTGAGTCCGCCAGTATCGGTGACCCGAACGGTGATGGAGTGGGTGGTGTTGGTTTCAAAGTCAAGAAGGCGACTGTTTGCGACAGTCACCACACCTGTTGTGCCATTGATGGTAAAGCGTCCACCTGCATTATTGGTAAGGCTGTAGGTGAGGAACGCAGTTTGCCCAGCGTCGGGGTCAGTGCCTGCAAAGGTGGCAACGGTGGTACCATTGGCACTGTTTTCAGCCACTGTGCCTAAAACCCCTGAGATAGCAGGGGCTTTTGTAAGGCGTACATCATCGAACCCTACAAAACTGGTGGATGTCGCCGTGTTCTCTAACTCTATTTTTAAGGCTTGCCCATATAATGGTGAGCCAGTACCCAAGCTTGTACTGTTAAACCTAAGTACAGCAGTTTGCCATGCACCGTTACTTGGTATAACATCTATGGTACTAGCCAATAAAGTACTTCCCGCATATAAACGTATTGCATTATTAGTCACAACAAAATCAAGTCTGTCTCCGACATTTACGGTAAGTGTATAGACTGTATCCTGAGATAATGTTTCTGTAAGTGTCTGGCTTAGTAAGTGTCCGTTCAATAGGTGAGCTACATTGTTTCCACTGGTTGCTTGTGTGGCAAGTTGAGCAGCACTAGGGTTTGCAATACTACCATTTCCCGTCCAAGAATCAACGGCATTAGCAAAACCACTTGCACCATCTGCCACTGTTTGAACATCAAACCCTGCATTTGCAATGGCAATAGCACTTGCCATACTAGGTAATACTTGACGAAGGCTCATGTTATCAAGAGCCATCCCGTTACTATCACTTGGGCCTGCCCCTACAATGCGTAAGGTATTTGTACCGTCTCCAGCATCCGCTAGTACTTGATAACGATAACTCGTCCAAGTATATCCTGTCATACTATCCGTAATGGTTTGCAATAATTGCCCTCCCCAAAACACTGAGATAGAATCTCCGCTTCCTGTTCCAAAATCTCGGGTATCAAAAGATAGTTGATACGTACTTCCAGGCGTTAAGCCGCTAACCGTTTGAGAGATTGTAAGATGTTGACCAGAACTTCCTTCGAATTCTAAAAAGTAGTTTCCATGTGTTGGTGAAGTCAAAGGAGTTGGGGAAAGCATGACGCTGTCAATTTGGTCAAAGTCACCTGCAAGCCTATTCCATCCTTGCAGTATGGTTCCATCATTGTAGCCATTCCATGATCCTGACTGATTGATAGTATACAGATTCTCAAAAGATGGGTTAATTAATAGGTTATCACCTGTAACAACCCCTAAAAGATTAGGTGCGTCGTTTACGTTGGTAACAGTAATGTTTTGGGTAAGGTCACGGGTGAGTCCGCCTGCGTCAGTGACACGAACGGTGATGTTGTGAGTTGTCGCACTTTCAAAATCAAGGAGGTTACTATCTGCCACAGTCACCACACCCGTAGAGCTGTTAATGGCGAAACGTCCACCTGCATTATTGGTAAGGCTATAGGTGAGGGTAGCGGTTTGTCCAGCGTCGGGGTCAGTCCCTGCAAACGTAGCAACGGTAGTACCATTGGCACTATTTTCCGCAATGCTACCCCCACTTGCAAGCGTAAGGGTATTAGGTGCTTCGTTTACGTTGGTCACAGTAATGGCTTGGGTGAGGTCACGGGTGAGACCGCCTGCATCCGTGACTCGAACAGTGATGTTGTGCGTGGTGTTTGTTTCAAAATCGAGTAAGCTACTGTTTGCGACAGTCACAATACCAGTAGAGGAGTTAATCGTAAAACGTCCACCTGCATTGTCGGTGAGGGTATAGGTGAGGGTCGCAGTTTCCCCAGCGTCGGGGTCGGTGCCTGCGAAGGTGGCAACGGTGGTGCCATTGGCACTATTTTCAGCAATACTACCCCCACTTGCAAGCGTAAGGGTATTGGGTGCTTCGTTGACGTTAATGACAGTGATTGCTTGCGTAAGGTCACGGGTGAGTCCGCCTGCGTCTGTGACACGAACCGTGATGTTGTGAGTTGTCGCACTTTCAAAGTCTAACAAGCCACTGTCTGCCACAGTGACAACCCCAGTAGAGGAGTTAATGGCGAAACGTCCACCTGCATTGTCTGTGAGGCTGTAGGTAAGGGACGCAGTTTGTCCAGCGTCGGGGTCAGTGCCTGCAAACGTGGCAACGGTGGTGCCATTGGCACTATTTTCTAATAGAGTTAATACTGTTGGTGTAGTAGGCATTAATTCTCGAAATGAGATAGCATCTAGTAGTAAATCAACACCAGTGGTAATACTCGAAGCATCTGAGAAAATAACCTGTGTGGTGGTGCCTAGTGCTGTAAAATTAAGCGTTTGTTGTACCCAAGTTGTATTATTAGTTGTAATTGTATTTGTGTTCAATACTTGATTAATAACAGTCGTTCCGTTTGAAATAACTTGAACTCTTAAAGCTTGAGGAGCCCCTGCATATCC
>JBJTUH010000146.1:0-13162 GCA_046080605.1 Vampirovibrionales bacterium | reverse complement strand
AATAATCTTGATTGGTAAGCTGAGGTAATAGGATTTCCAGCCACAGGATTTTCTCAAGATAACGTGATGCTTCAGAAAAATCCTGTGGCTTACTTTCATCCTGTACAAAGGCAGGGTATAGTTCCTTATGAATTGCCTCTTTAACATAGTTACGATCATAGGCAATGATATAACGCACATAGGGTAAATCTCCTACATGGCGTAGAAAGTCCAGCACCTGTAACACTTCATGCTGACTCAAACGGTCTAAATCATCAATAAACACATAAATAGGTACTTTTCCTACCTTTAATGCTGTTTTAAGCCTTTCTCGTTGCTTTTTTAGCTCTAACGCTTCATTCGTCCAAAACTGAAACAAGTGTATGGCTATACTCAAGACTCTGTCATGAGTATCACCTACTTTACTGTAAGCGGTAGCCAGTGCCTTAAAGCCTTCACGAATGTTTTTCAAATTTTCTTTTTGACCTAACGCCTGATCCAGACATGCCGAAATATCCGAAAAGAGGGTTTCAATTAAATCGTCTTTACCTTTATAAAGCCAAGGACTGACCGTGACATGGTACGCCTGAGACTTATTATATTCCTTTAAGTTTGCTGTGGTATTTTTATTTTCGCCCTCCCCCAAAAAACCTTTCTGCCATAACGCATCCATGGCTTGCAATATCATTTTAACAACACCCGATAACTTACGTACTATAAGAAAAATAAACGGGGCTGTGGCACAAAGAAAAACAAGAGTAGTAAAAACAAGCATGCAATTAGTGAAGGAAGTGGTGAAGGGAGTATTGGATACAAATTGGCAGATACCCTTCCAGCATTTTTCTACCGTGTCCCAATTTTCGAGCACCCAAACTAAGCCTAGTACACCAAGACAAACACGAAACCCATGCAATAATCCCAAAAAGACAGGAGAATGAATCATACACTCTGGAGAGCTTTGAGTGTTTTTAGGGAGTGCCCCCTTCATACAGTCTAAGAACACTGTTTTTCCACTACCCCAACGACCTTCAACCCCTATCACTAAGCATTGAGGATCGTCAAATGACTGAATCGTCTCAATCGCTGCTTTAGCTTTCTCTTGAAAGCCAAATTGTACGTCGTTTAGCGCACAACCATCAGGGCTAGGGAGTGTGGCAAACATAGGTTTTTCTACCTCTTACTCAGTCTAGGAGAACAAATCCACGGCACGGCAAGAAATTTCTCCAGCATGATTGACAAGTATGCCACAACACGAGTCAACATCTCTAAACTCACCCAATCTTTCTAAGATGTTCGCTGTACCATAGCGTGTAAGCCCTACAACAAAAATCGCTTTAAAGTCCGTATTGAAAGGGTTAGGCAAAATCAACAGCAAGCCAGAATCTTCAGTCGTCGTTCTCTGAGTAAGGTCAGAAGATTGCTCAATGGTAACCTTCACTTTACCTTTATCAAACGTGGCAGAGTAACGCCCAGAATCATTGGTAAACGCAAAGGTGGCAGGCTCATTCCCTCCAAAATATGCCTCTAAGATCACTCTTGACACCAAATTGCTATCCCCAGCCCCTAAGCAAAGTAAATGGTGGTTTTGCAAAGTATCCCAAACCTCGGGGTTTTTACCAAAATATTGGGCTTCAGCTGCTTTATTTTCTTCCTCAGTCTTTTTTTTCTCATACTTTCGCAATAGGTCAATGGCATTATCCACTTTAATGTTGTCTTGCATGTTCTGATATACAGCATCCAGCCTATCCCAAACAGCTTGTGTGGATAGATTGCTACCATCTTTAAAAAAGTTGGCATCAAGCAAAGATTTAGCAAGGGTGCGGTACAAGCCTGTCAGGATTTTAGGAACATCCTGAGCGGGCATGAAAGACTGTGGGAAAATGGAAGTATTGCCCTCATCGACATACGCTTCCATCACTCTTTTTAGTTGCTCTAGTTGCTGCGTTTCAAGACTACCTTTGTCTATCACTTGCTGATTACAAGCTATCAGTGCTTCATTGATGCTTGCGAGAAGTGCGTTGTTTCTAGTCTTTTCAGTTTGAGTACGGTACGCTTTAATGCCCTTTAACTCTTGTTTCAAAGCACCCAACTGAAAGTTATACTTGTTACCGTATCGCTTATCGAAAACCTTTTGAATATGGTGGATAGTAGGTAAGCCTGCATGGTAGGGCTTATTCACCCGAGACATTTCCTTGGCACCATTCCCCAACACAATCAGTAGGGGGTTAAACCCTTGCAAGTTACCATTTGCATCTTTATGATACAAAATATTGGGTAAGTTTGAGAGATGGCACGATGGATCGTTTACAAGCTCTTTAACATGCCCATTCATTGACATAAAAACGCCCCCTAATTTTAGAAAACACTCTATTCAGCCATAAGTTCAAACCGAAATCATAGCGTTATTTCACAAATGTGTCAATCATAACATCTCTCTTCTTTCAGCCAGTAGCGGGTGCTTTGGGTTTCTCCTGTACGGTATAAGATACCTTGTGCTAACAACTCAGCAAGGTCACGGGTAGCAGTTGCCCGTGAAGTTTCAGCAATACTCATGTATTTTTTCACCGTCAGCCCCTGTGAAAAACCACCATAGCCCGCCCTGAAGAGTGTACGTATCACTCGTTCCTGGCGAGGATGGAGCTTGGTTGCATGCAGTTGCCAAAACTTGGCTTTTTGCAATAAAAATTGCACATGCCCTAACGTATACTGTTGTGCTTGCAAGATGAGGTCAGAAAAATACTCAAGCCAAGGCTCCAGCCTTAAGGTTGTATTTTGTTTTGCCAACGCCTGATAGTATTGTTTTTTGGTATTTTGAATCATCACAGACAGACTCGTAAGCGTGGGAGCTTGAATATGCTGGGCCAGGACTTTTTCCACCAATGCCCTTCCAATACGTCCGTTTCCATCTTCAAAAGGATGGAGGATTAAAAAATACCAATGAGCCACACACGCACGGGTTAAAGCGGGTAATGGCTTGGCACCCGCAGGAGAGGTTTCATTAAACCAGTGTATGAATTGTGCCATTTCAGGCGCTATCACAGAGGAGGAAGGTGCCTCATAATGCACTTTTTCTTTACCTAAATACCCAGAGACAATCTGCATAGGTTCCACATCTTCACGATAAGCACCCACACGCCTGAGCCGAGACTCTCCGCTCATGAGTGCCGTATGCCATCGAAAAAGCGTTTCATGCGATAAAGGGGAAGCGTATGTCTGGTGAAGCTCATGCATCATCTTAGCAATACCTTGCTCTCTAGGTTGCGTTTTACCCTGAGTAGCTTTCAAACCAAAGCTTTTCTGAATAGAAGACTGTAAACTTTCTCGGTTCAGAAGCTCTCCTTCAATCTCAGAGGTTTTCAATGCCTCTAAGCTGATAAGGTCAATTTTCATGGCTTGCTGTTCTTCGGGATTTAGATGATGGATCACACCCATACATGTGCCTGCTTGCAGCAAAAATTGCTGCTCACGTTCCCAAAGCAAAGTCGTATCATACTGAAAATGAGGCCAATCGGGGTGCATCCACACCCAAGGAAGGGAAGTCATGAGGTAAAAGCCTTTCTATTTTAACTCATTTTATGCCTTATTTTGAGTTAAAACAAGGGCAGGTTTTACCTCATCCACCCATTGATAGAGAAGACCTTGCACTGTCGCACAAGCATTATGAGCAACTTGTGCGGTAGGGTATGCCTGTCTGTTATGTCAGTGGTATGCTATAACATAAAAGGGTTCAGTTATGGGTGTTTGTGTTGGTGTGCATGAGGCTATGGCTTTCGTGCGTGTTGGCTTCACGACACCACACGAAAAGACACTTACTGTAGATGACCCCACCATGATACATGCGATATCATGATGCCACTAGCTTCCCCATTGCTCTCACTCTTTCACTAGAACACGATACGCCCCATGATTCCTCCAGAAACACTCCAAGCACTGATTCAACCCCTTGACCCTGAAGCCGAAATTACAGTCTTAGACAAAACAGGGATGCAAGACCATTACCAAGTATTTATTCGTTCTGAAAAGCTCAAAAGTAAGCCCTTGCTTGAAGCCCACCGTGCGGTGTATAGCATGGTAGATGAAGCCATGAAGTCAGGTGCCTTACACGCCCTTGAACTCAAGCTTCTCCCCTAAGTGGGTCTCTTTTTGTGTCTTGTTTAGCATACGTTGCTTTCTTTCTTCCACACACTCGCTCAGTTTAGTTTTTCATCATGATGCCTCAAGCCCCTGTCTCCTCTCACCTATCTGCTGTTGTAAGTGAATCATCTTGTTTTGAAGTCCCCATGGCATTGATTGAACGAGAGATTTTACCCTATGTGGACAAACCAGGAAGATACTTGGGGCTTGAGCAAGGTACCCTACAAAAACCTTGGGGAAGCACGAAAGCCAACATGGTACTTGCCTTCCCCGACTTGTATGAAATTGGAATGTCTAGCTACGCCATTAAGTTGCTCTACAGTGTCGTGAATGGGCATGCTGATTACTATTGTGACCGTGTGTATGCCCCCGCCCTCGATTTTAAAGCCAAGCTTGCAGAGCATGCTTTACCTTTATATGCCGTAGAGTCTAAACGTCCGTTACAAGCCTTTGACATGGTGGCAGTCTCATTACAGTATGAACTCAACTACACCACAGCCCTTGGATTATTAGATGCTGCTCGTTTTCCGTTGGCACAGGCTGACCGTTTACACCAAGCCTTTCCCGTCGTTCTGGCAGGAGGTCCTGGGGCAACACATCCAGCACCGTTAAGCCCCTACTTTGATGGATTTCTCATCGGGGACGGAGAAGACTTACTGATTGAAGTGATGGACACCATTACAAAGCACAAGGAAACTTACGGCTCAGCGTATGCGGAAAAAGACCTACTCCTTCAAGCCCTTGCAGCACTTGATGGGGTCTATATTCCCACGCATAGTACAGGAATTATCTATAAGCGTTTAGTCGATATTGCAACGCAACAAGTTGAACTGGCACCCCTTATTCCGAGTGTTGAAGCAGTACATGACCGTGTGGTGGTTGAGGCACGCCGTGGATGCGACCGTATGTGTCGGTTTTGCCAACCCTGTTTTATCAACTTACCCGTACGGGAACAACACATTGATAAAATCAGAGACAGTGCCTTAAAAGAGCTTCATAAAACAGGCTACGAGGAATGCTCCTTACTTTCCTTGAGTATTGCCGATTACTCACAGCTCACAACGTTGGTGAAAGAAGTATCAGGTGCGATTAAAAAAGAAGGTGCTTCGCTCTCATTACCCAGCCAACGAGCTGACCGCTTTAGCGTACAAGTGGCGGAAGAAGTGCAAAGTGTGCGTAAAAGTACCTTGACTTTTGCCCCTGAAGCGGGAACGCCTCGGCTAAGAGATGTCATTAACAAAAACCTGAGTGATGCTGAAATCCAACAGGCGGTTACAACAGCATACCGTGCGGGATGGGGGAAAGTGAAGCTCTACTTCATGATAGGCTTACCCACTGAAACCTATGACGACCTTGACGGCATTATTCAAATTGTGAAAAAACTTCAATGGCTATGCGACCAAATACGCCAAGAACCCGCCTTCAAGGGGCGCACCCGTCTTGAGGTCAATGTGACCATTTCAAACTTTGTGCCTAAGCCTCATACGCCCTTCCAGTGGTGTGCGCAAGACAGCCTAGAGATGCTCGCTGAAAAAATCAGTTATTTAAAAGAGCATTTCGTCAAATTTAAAGGGGTTAAGATTAACTATACTGACCCTGAAATCAGCAAAATGGAATGTGTGATTACCAAAGCAGACGCATCGTTTGCCCCTGTGCTTCGGTATGCCTATGAAAATGGGGCGTATCTTGATGCGTGGGACATGACGACTAATGCTGATAAGTGGCTGGAAGCGATGGCAAAAGTAGGGGTTGACCCTGAATATTATACCCGTGAAAGACTGCTTGACCTTAACGAGACACTGCCTTGGGACATGATTGATGTAGGGGTTGATAAACCATGGCTTCAAGAAGAATATCGTCGTGCGATGGAAGCCGCCAGTACAGTGCCGTGTTTTGATGCGTGTTCCTCATGTGGAGTGTGTGGCAAGTTTCTGACATGGCCTAGCTTCTCACGAGATATCCAGAGTGCTGATAAACCCAACCATACTGATGCCGCCCCTTGGCTTACCCAAGCACACCTTGCACCCGTTGCCTCATCCTCTGAAAGTGAAGCCGTGCTGACTGATGCCACAGAGACCCCTCTTCCTGAGCGTACTCGGCTTGAAGCTCTTAAGGTTTTACCGAAGCACCGTGTCCGTTTGAAGCTTGCCAAGCTTGGACACCAAAGGTTTTTGTCGCATCTTGACTGGATGCGTGGACTCCAGCGTGCAGCAGTACGAGCCAATCTCCCTATTGCCTATAGTTTAGGCTTTAATCCTAAACCGAAAATGGGCTTTTCTCCTGCCCTCCCTTTGTTTGCAGAATCAGAAGGAGAATGGGTTGACCTTGACCTTGCCCATGCCTATGAAGCTTCTGAGGTACAAGCAAGGCTCAATCAGTTTTTACTCGAAGAGGGAAGGGTCTTGGAAGCATTTGAAGTGCCTCTTGAAACGCCCAGTGTGGATGGGTCTCTCCTCTCAATGACGTATTCACTAAAAGTTGCTTGTGAAAAAGTAGGTTCTCACGCTATGATAGAAGAGACACTCAAGCATTTTATGTCTCAAGCGTCGTGGTATGTGACACTTTCCATGAAGCTTGCAACACCCGAAAAAAAACAACGTCGGGGCGGGAAGCAACCCACAAGTTTACAAGATGTCACGCTCGACCTGAAACCTCATATTCAAGATTTTTCGTTTTCTTTCTTGTCTTCCTCCTCTTCATCTTCTCAGGATGACATGTTGGTTATTTCCTTCTCTATTGAAAAATCCCTTGTGTTACGGTACTCCTCCGAAACATCTGCTTGGATAGCTTCTCATGTGTGTGATACCGACCCCGCACTGATTGACCGCTCTCAAGGACAAGGAACCAAATGGATCAAGCCTGATTGGATGATGACCCTGTTACACTCATTATTTGCCCTCGTGCTGGATGGAACCTTAACGCCCGAAGCCTCTCAAGATGGTTTACCCTCGGCGGTTCGAGCTGAAGCCCTAGCGTCTCAAAGCTCAACGCACGCCTCTGATAGCCTCACTGTGCCTCATTGCACAATAGCCCCTGAGCGTGTGATACCGTGGAGACTAACCCGTGTTGCACTGCAACTCCCCCCACTAAGTTTAACATCTCAACGGAGTCAACCCGCCAAAGTGCTTGTTTAAGTACCCCCAGCCCTGTAAGCGCGTTGTTTACCTCTTGAATTTTTTATCAGTGCCTAATACTGCGGTGGTTTCTCAACCATGTGGCAAGTGTGTGCTATTTTCTATGCCTTTCACACACGTTGTTTTCATCGTATTGGTTGACCCCCCATCCTGTCTTTAGGGTGAATACGTTCCGTGTGAAAACCCCAAGTTTTTTTAAAGTGTTTAAAGTTTTTTAAAGTGTTTCATAGTGTATACTCTCACATCGCAATGCCTTTACTCATGCCATACCCACAACGCATCCATGATGATGTTATGGGATGGTACATTGCTGTGTGGTTTGAAAGGATGATGGTTCATCGTGATGATGGCTAAAAAACGTATTGTCATTTCCGAGCGTGATAATATTGCTGCCCTGTTTGCGGGAGATCAAGCTCTTGAGTTCATTATCCACCGTGGAGATGTCCTTCTTGGGGATATTTACCTTGCAAGTGTTGAGAATATTCTGCCCAGTATTGATGCCGCTTTTGTGTATCTTGGGGGCGATAAAATGGGATTTCTTCACTCGAGCGATGTACAAGGGAAAGGCGATTTAAAACTACGTCTAAAACCTAAACAGCGCATGCTCGTGCAGGTCATGAAGGAACCCACAGGACATAAAGGACCTCGAGTCACGACGGAAATTAGTTTACCAGGACGTTTCTTGGTAATGATGCCCGAGTCTAAGGGGGTCAGTATTAGCCGTAAAATCGAGCAACAAAGCGAGCGTTCTCGTTTAAAGTCCATTGTAAGCCTGATTAAACCTCCTGGCATGGGAGTCATTATTCGAACAGAGGCTCAAGGGGTCAGTAACCAAGACATTCAAGAAGATTTTGAGGTATTGCTTGACCGCTGGCAAAATATTGTTGCGGTCAGTGAGCAGACCAACCCACCCGCATTACTCTATCGTGACCAAGACTTGCTCTATCGTGTCATTCGTGAAATGGTAACCGATGATGTCCAAGACATTGTGGTAGATACGCCCTTCGGATACCAGCGTGCGCAACAGCTTCTGAGTCAGTGGGGACTTGATAAAAGTATCCGCATGTCTCAACACACGAGTAATCAATCCATTTTACAAACCTATGGCGTGGATCGTGAAATTAAGCAGGCACTTCAAACCAAGGTACCTATGCCCAGTGGAGGGTATTTGTATATCCAGCAAACTGAGGCGTTAAACGTCATTGATGTCAACAGTGGTAAGCTTACGAACCTTCAAAGCCAAGCTGAAACCATTCGGATTACCAACCTTGAAGCCACCAAAGAAATTGCACGTCAATTGCGCTTGCGAAATATCGGAGGCATGATTGTTGTCGATTTCATTGATATGGAATCTCGTGCTGACCAACTTATGATTCTGGAAGCTTTTGAAAATGAGCTTGCAACCGATAAGGCAAAGCCTCAAATTGGTCAACTCTCAGACCTTGGACTGGTTGAAATGACACGTCACAGACAAGGACAGTCACTCCACGAAATATTCACTAAAGTATGCCCCACCTGCCATGGCACAGGGCATGCCATTGAAGATTTCTCATGGGCTTCTCCAGCCCTTGACCCCGACCGTTCCACGGCAAACGACCGTCCAAACCTGAGAAACCGTCTTCCCAATCGTCCCAATCCTCGCTATCATAACCAGACCCAAACCACGCCTGATGGTCAAACGGTACCGCATCAGCCCATTACCCCAGGGCATAGCAAGCCTACGGCGATTATTCAACGTCAGGGAACAGGTGCAGACCCTCGAGACCGTGAACCCAGAGAGCGCGACTCCCGTGAACGTGAGTTTCGTTCTGAGGGTAGAGAAGGACGCTACGGACAACCTCGTGAACCCAGAGAAAATCGTGGAGGAGGGCATCCGTCTCAAGGGGGACAGGGCATGCCAGGAACCTCTCGTCGCTCAAACCATCAAGAAGCTTCAGGACAACAGGCACGTGAAAAACATGCGAGTGGTCCACGCTCCATCATTCGTGAACTCACGGGCTTACCCTTGTTTGAACATTTTTTAAAGCCAAACCATCGTAAAGGTAGCCATATTCAAGGCACTGTGTTCCCCTTCAAAGCGGGAGATGTGTTCAAAGCCCATGAAGGACCTAAGCCAACCAGTGGTGCACCCTCAGAGAGTAGCCTTGGAAGCCACTCCATCGAAGATGCCATTATGGCACTGGCATTGTATCCTTTCAAGTTTGCCCTTACCGCAAAAACCATCATGCGTCCCTTGGAAGCAAACAATATTCTTTCTCGACTCAATCCAAGAGCTCAAGATGTGTTTTGTTTAGTCTATCTCCTGCAAGAGCAAGGCAATAATCCATTGTTATCCTTAGATGATAATGACGACCCTTCCGACGAAGACTCAGAGGATTTAAGCCCAGAGACGGATCACGAAGACACCCCTATGCTCTTGGAAGAACCTGCTTCTCGGGGCGGGCGTAGTAGCGAACGCCCATACCGTGAGCCTCGTCAACGTCAGGCTTTCGCAGAAACCCAAGAAGATGCCTTCACCGAGGCAGTTGCCCCAAGTAAGAGCCATCGCTCAGAAAAGCTTGAGGACATGACCCATGGGACACTAGCCTCTTCACACGAAGAAGACCTCACAGACACTTCCGTGTCACAAGCCCTTGAAGGGGATGACACTGAACTAGAGCTTGAGTTTGGTCTGGAAAACGAACTAGAAGGTCGACACGGTGCGGCTCAACGAAGAAACCGCCAACATCGCAGCAAGCCCTCTCCTCAAAAGCGGAAAGCAGCCCATCATGAGAAGCCTCATAAAGAGGATGCAACGGAAGAGCAACCCGCAGAGACTCACGAACTCTCTGTCATGCCTCTACAAGAGGTCACCTCTGGAGCAAACCCTGTGCTATCAGAAGAAGCCCCTATGGTGCAACCCGTTGAACTTCCCGTCACGCTACACCTTCCTGAGCCTCCTGAAAAGCTGTTTGAGGCAATGCACCACACAGAGGGGTCTCCTTCTGTTGAAGCTTCTCCCTCTCCGATGAGCTTTACAGTGGCAGAGGTCAAAGCACCGTCTAAGGAAGTACCCATGACAATGCCCTCACCAGAGGAGCATCGCCCTGTCGTACAAGATGAACTCCCCACAAAAGAAGAAGCAACACCCGCTTCCTCTGAGATTCAGCTCCCTCAATTACCTCAGCTTCCTCCTGTAGACCCCAGTTAACATGAACAAGTAAGGGCATACAAGGACGACCACAGACCATGGCACATGATATGGTTCTCTCAGGATACTATGGGTTTGATAATCTTGGGGATGAGCTCATTGGTGCGGTGTTACTACGTGCGTTAGCATCACACGCCACCAAAGATACACCGCTTACGCTTACCTTACTACGAGCCTCAAACCCTATCGCTCTGACTCACCACCCCATGTATCATGCACTATATCGCTTGCCTCATGTCACCGTGAAGGAGGCTAACCGCTGGCACCTCACGCAAGTCATCGGTACTCTGCTGAGGTGTCGGACGTTTCTTAGTGGGGGGGGAGGACTCCTTCAAGATGCGACAGGTTCTGGCAGTATTGTATACTACGGTGGGTTATGTTTACTTGCCAAACTTTTGGGAAAACAAGTTTGGATGGTCTTTCAAGGCTTAGGGCCTGTACAAACCCCGTGGCTACGATGGTTTACAGGTGCTATCCTACGAAGTTGTGATAAGATCCTCTTTCGTGACCCTGAAAGTATGAAGCTTGCTAGCACCTTGGCAGGATGCAAGCTCCCCATGCACCTTGTACCTGATAGCGTTTGGGGGGCAAAAGCCCTTGGTTTACTTCCCCAGTGGGAAAAGGTTTGTAGCACCTCCAACACTGTTTTAGACGCTACAAAAGACCCCTCCTACCGTTTGGGGGTGTCGTTACGAGAGTGGCATACCCTAGATGACACCACACTACGCACCCTTGCCCGAAGTATTCTCTCCACGGCACAAGCGCAAAAAGTCTCTCACTTACATGTGGTAGGTTTGTCGTTCCAAGCATGCCAAGACATGCCCATGCTACAAGCACTTGAAGCACATTTACAGACATACCAGCCCACCCTTGCACCCGCCATGGCATTGACCTACACGTATGCTCAAGACACCCTTCTAAAAGAACTCCCCACACTCCATGCACTGGTTGCCATGCGTTTCCATGCTTTAGTCTTAGGGTTAGTATGCAAGCTCCCTATGGGGATTTTACCTTACGCCCCTAAATTATCCTCGTTAGCAAAACGTCTTGCACTTGAAAGCCATGTATGGCAACCCAACGCAATAAGCCCCATCACTTCTACGTTGTGGCAAGCACTCCCAATAAGTACTCAACACCGTATTGATACACTCGCCACAGAGGCAACCCGTGCTTTTGAACATCTCGCCTCTTAATAGATGGTTTGAAGCAAGCATGAGGCATGATCCTTTAATAACGAGTTGTTCTTATTAAAGTTTAGCACGGTTTTCTTTAATAACAGAAACACTTTATGAAAGCTTCGGGCTCACGAAGTACGGAAGTACGTACGTTTGTAGTATTCCATGACCCCTCTCCCTGTAGAGAGAGGGTCGTAAAACCAGCCCTCAAAACAACCACACCAAAAACGTAGAACACTGGCACCCTAACACTTTGCATTGACAGGTTTACGAATACAACGTTAAAATGACGTGAGACTTATGAAAAATGAGAGTAAATCCATGCAGAAGATGAATGATTGAAAGGCTATTACTTAGTATGACAACAGGAACCAAAAATAAAAACCATCGAGGGGCTGCAAGTCAGTTTTTTGTAGCAGGTGAGTTATGTCGTCGTGGATTAGTCGCTGTAGTCACCATGGGGAATACTCCTAATACAGACATTCTTTGTAGTAATATTGCAGGCACAAAATTCGTCCACATTCAGGTGAAAACCTATAGACCTGGTGACAGAACCGTATCAGTTGGGAGAAAAGCTGAAGAATATTATGGAGATAACTTTATTTGGGTTTTAAGTGGTATTCCAAGTCCTAGCAATGATAAGTCGTTCGAGTATTACATTATTCCATCTTCAGAAGTATCACAGCATGTCAAGGAAGCTCACTTGAAATGGCTAGACACCCCAGGGAAAAACGGTCAAGTACACAATGATAATACTGTAAGAACCATCCATATCCCGCCATATAAGTCCGCAATGTCTGATTGGAGTATTGACGAATACAAAAACAACTGGAAGATCATTGAAAATCTTTTACAGGATGAAAATGAGGAAGCAAAAAGTTAACGCATTAATCAATAACAAACTTTTAAAAGGGTATTATTATCAGATAATATGCTATTTTTTCAGCATTTCTTAGATTCGCTTTGTATACAGTATTTTGATGACATAATAGAAATGGTTTAACAAAATGACCTCTTTTGATAGTTATGCTTTAGAAATTAAAGCTGATTTAAAGAAGTGTATTCAAGATTTAGGCTGTCAACCCATATTGTTTATCGGATCTGGAGTTTCTCGACGATATTTTGAAGCCCCTACTTGGGATGAGCTTTTAGACGAACTAATAAAGCAATGTCCATTGATTGACAAGCCCTATTCCTATTTTAAACAAACATACAAATGTAATTTAGAAATAGCAGAACAATTAGTTCCTCTTTATCGAGAGTGGGCATGGAGTAAACAGACACAATTTCCAGCTCATTTGTTTGAACCGCATTATTCTCAGGATATATATCTAAAGTATAAAGTTACGGAGCTTCTGAAAAACAAAACGCCTTCTACAAAAGAGGCTCTTACAGAAGACCAGAAAAAAGGGCGTTGGTGATTTAGTATAGATACTGTTGCCAATGAGGGGTAAAGAAGATTGTTAGCGTCGCTTTTACCATTTCTAACGATTTTGAATAACAAAACGTTTTTCGCCTAAATCGTGCCAAATAATGACGTATCCTACTGT
>JBJTUH010000145.1:0-2837 GCA_046080605.1 Vampirovibrionales bacterium | reverse complement strand
TTTACACTGTGATTGCGTGCGGGTTAGCGTGGATGAGCTTTGGGTTTGAAGCAACCGTTCAGGCATGTGGGTATGGTGCCTCTCAAGAGGCAACTGCCTTAGTGGCAACAGATACCACTACATTGCCCGTGCTTCGTCCTGTGCCTTTAACCTTACCAGTGCTTCAGAAAACCCCTTTAGTGCATGACCTTACCGCTGAGCCTATCTATTTGATGCCTGCCCTAGAGGAGGCTCAAGATGACTCTTCTCTAGGGGAAGAACCTCCTGTATTGCGTGAGGATGAAGAAGCCTCCAAGTCGTCAGACCCTTCAGTTGAAACAGGTGTGTCAGAACCTTCTATAGACCCTCCTATGCTTGAAGACTCCCAAGCGCCAGAACCTTCCTCAGAGCAGCAGTATCCTCCTGTCTCTGATGTGACACCTGATGCCTCCCCTTCTTCTGAGCAAGCATCAGCACCCTCACTGGAATCTCAAAAGAGGGAGACCTCTCAGAAACCCACTTCTACTTCTATACAAGAGGAGTCTTCTGCTATTAAGCCTGTGCAATCTACATGCCAAGCCTCAGATGCAACTTCCAGCCAAAGCACTCAACACCTTAAACAGCTTGTACAAACGCAACAAAACGAATGGAAAAGTTACTTACCCTTGGTTGAAAAGCCCTCTCGTGCGTTACAAACCTTACTGTGGCTTTGGCAGTACCATGACACTAAACCCACGCCTCCTGTGGCACTTGTGAATACTTTACAAACGCATGCAAAAACGATGACGCTTGCGGAGTTATTGACCTTTCAAAGTGTTCTACCTCAGTCTTCTTGGCAGGCGTTGATTGCATCTAAAACGGTGCAACCGCAAAGCCATGGCTGGTTACGCTCGAAGACGGTCGCAAGCCATGCCATGCAAAAGCTACTTGAAGGCTTTATTCAAACGGGACATCTTACAGACGATAACGCATTACAGGTACTACTGGCTGAAAAAAGACTTACACTCACTGAAATTTTTGCCATGACAAGTCTAGCCACCCAAAGTTGTGATGCAACCCTGTATCAAGCTTGGGCAGACCGTTATGTAGAAGCCTATAAAAAAGCTTTACGTCGTAGTAAGTTCAAATATTAGGACGAAGGTTTTTAGATGTATCGTGCCAAGTCTGTCTTAAACCCAGGGTAAGAGACTGCCACACATTCAGGGGCTTCAATGTCCCAAGGCGTTTCGACAGTAGTCGCAAGTGCGCCTTTTTGATGCGCATGCACTAGCTTTTCAAGCACCATAGCACTCATGGCAATACGATGGTCATGGTAGGTATGAATCATGGTGTTAGGGGTGTGATACTGTTCGGGATTGCCTCCTTGTACAATAAACCCATCAGGTGTACCCTGAGCTTGAATACCCACGGCTTGTAACATTGCCATGGTACTTTCGATACGGTCAGACTCTTTGGCACGAAGTTCTTCAGCCCCCGTAACGGTCAGGCTTCCGTGCATAAAGCTGGCTGCCACTGCTAAAATGGGGAGTTCATCTACTAAGGAAGGGACTTCTTCAGGGGTGATGGTACAGTGTCGTGCAGGCTCAGCGTGTTGGCGTGCATACGAGGGGATGACATGCAGGGTACCGCACGGTTCTCCGCAACGTGGTGCATCAGGCTTACTGTCAATCAAAACGCCCATACGTGCTAACACGCTTAAAATACCTGTACGTTGGGGGTTTAGGTTGACATGGGTCAGGTTTAATGCAGGATACCCTTCAGGTAAAGAAGAGGCGGCAACTAAGTGAAATGCAGCGGAGGAAATATCTCCTGGAATATGCCAAGTGTGTGTGGTGGGGTGCTTGAGAGAGCGGGCATGCAGTGCATCTGCTTGCGAGGCTCCTAGTGTGATACGTCTTCCTTTCAGAGGTTGTGTTGCATCAAGAGGCACGATGCTGAGGTCAACCCCGAGTGCTTGGAGCATGGTTTCTGTGTGGTCCCTACTGACCAAAGGCTCTATAATGGTTGTGGGTTCTGAAGCACTCAACCCCGCAAGCAGTAGGGCAGACTTTACTTGGGCTGAGGCAACGGGTAAGGTATAGTCCTTGAGGGCATTGACTTGTCGTAGGGTATGAGGGTGTTGTTCAGGGAGGAGTGTCATGGGAGCCTTGGTATTCCCCGTACGTGCAATCCATGGTACTCCCATGCCTGCTAAGGGTGCAATGACACGTTTCATGGGACGACTTCGAAGGCTAGCATCTCCTGTAAGGGTCAGTGTGGTATGGGGCTGGTGTCTTAATAAGGTGGGCAGTAGACCAGAGAGTAACCGCATGGTGGTACCAGAGTTCCCACAGTCTAACACATCAGAAGGTTCATGGAGATGTTCAGGGCATTGAAGCACGAGGGTACTTAAATCATCCGTGGCGTGTAGTATGTTTAGCCCCATGGCTTGTAAGACACCTAACGTAGAGCGTACATCTGCCCCTGCCAGCAGTCCATGAATATGTATCTCGCTATGGGGAAGTAACGTACTGAACATCACAGCCCTGTGGCTGAGGGATTTATCCCCAGGTACTTGGAGTGTGATAGGTGTAGCGTGTTGCGTAGAAGAGGGGTGAACGGTCGAGGGGAAACTTTGTGTCATGACGTGTAAGGTGTTTCTGGTGTACCATTATGGAATGCACATGTGCGCAGGCTTAGTATACTTAACGTTAGCCCTACTTGGATAGGCTAAAAACCATCATGTCATAGTATAGCTTAACCATACAAGAACCGTTCAAAAACATGTTAAATCCGTGGATAACATAGAGAGTTGAATGTGCGTGAAATACCCTGCTTCTTTACAAAGGCTTTTGAAAAGTTTTGGTCTTGTCACGGTG
>JBJTUH010000144.1:0-11498 GCA_046080605.1 Vampirovibrionales bacterium | reverse complement strand
TTTTTGGGTTGGTTTTTTCTAACTCTGCAAGTTTAGCTTTTATCTCTTTCATCGCTTGAAGCTCTCTATCTGCCCATGGTTTAAGAGGGTCTTCTAATGTTTTTCTTTTGGTAGTTAAGCGACGCCCAACTTTTACCCCCCAGTTATAGAAACCCTTCGACATACTATACCCTTGACGCTCTGGGGTAAAGTGTTCGGGTAACTTAGCATAGAGTGTATTGGTGGCACCCTTTAGGCTTTTTTCCGTTATAAGAGCTCCTGAGAAATCAGTACCGTACAGATTGGCACCAGTAAGGTCTATATATAAGAGTTTAGCCTCTTTCATACTTGCGTTGCTTAAATCAGTGTCACGAAGATTTGTCTGTTGAAGCTTAGCCCTCTCAAGATTAGCCTGTTGAAGATTGGTACCAGTGAGGTTGGCATGATTCAATGTAGCTCCCCCACGAAGATTAGCTTTTTGAAGATTGGCACCAGTGAGGTTAGCCTGTTGAAGATTAGCCGCCCTCAAGTTCACTTGTTGAAGGTTGGCACCAGTGAGGTTAGCCTGTTGAAGGTTGGCATCAGTGAGGTTAGCTTGTTGAAGGTTGGCACCAGTGAGGTTAGCTTGTTGAAGATTAGTATTCTCAAGATTAGTCAGATTCAATGTAGCCGCCCTCAAGTTAGCTCGTTGAAGATTGGCACCAGTGAGGTTAGCTTGTTGAAGATTAGCCTTCTCAAGATTAGCTAGATTCAATGTAGCCGCCCTCAAGTTAGCTTGTTGAAGATTAGCCTTTTGAAGGTTGGTGCTTGCCATATTTGCCCCAGTAAGGTCAGCCCCAGCTAATACGTGGGAACCTTCTAAATTGAGTCCTTGTAGGTTGCTAGAGCGACCTATTACGGTGAGAGATTTTCCCTTTGGACTTCGTGAGCGTTGTATGTTTTCTACGACTTTGAGGAGTTTTTCATTTTGCTCTGGGGTTGCCCACTTGGGTAGTGTAACCCTTTTGTTTCCAAAGCCAATCGCTTCTCTGAACGGTAGCATGGCTCTTGTCCAGCGAGTCCTAGCACTACCCCATACCCGTTGTCCTACTGAAAGTATGTTTGTGTTCATGATGACTCATGTTCTCTTTTTCTCTCTTGAAGTCTCGTCTCAACCCGTGATAACCGTACCCGTGATAACCGTTTCTTGAATCAAAACACGATGAGGCTCTTTATTGCCTTTTGAGGTATAGCCTATGCGACAATGATTAAGGGTGTCATTCCTACCCTTAAGTTTGAACTTGAGGCTGTCTTAGGCGTATCTTTTTGCTATAGCTTGTACCATCTCGGACAGAGAACAAGATACGACCTTACCTCGATACTTAAATCTCCCCATCCAATGACGTAAATCAGGCCAAACCTTGGCTGCGATGTACGTCTCAGCCTTACTTTATACTCGTTTCTCCGAAGGCAATACACGATTCATTCAAACTTAAACAAATTTTGTAGGGGATACCCTTGTGGTATCCCGTTTTGTGGGTGTACATACCGTTTGCTTGGCGGGACGGCACAAGACCGCCCCCTACAAGAGGCATGTGTGTAGGGAGGGGAGAAACTCATTGCCGTGTAGCACCATCAAGTATTTTTTTGGTGTGGTATCACTAACAATAGAGACCTTGATGGTTGTTCTAGGTCCCGATACCTCTTAATCTACTTTCTGATACTCTGGAGCCACTGCCTGATATGTCTACCTTTCGCCCTAGTACTTCGGCTTCTCAGCCCTCTGAGCCTGAAGAAAAGCCTCCTTCACGTGGTTCACACACACCACCCGAGTTTTCTCCGCAGTCTCAGGTAGCCCCTTCGGTGTTAAGCCCTCAAGGATTCTGGCGTATTTTAGGGGACATGGTCGACCTGTCCCGGGGATGCTTCCACGGCAAACGTCATACGCCCTTAAAACCCAAGGCTTCCCCATTGGGTCAACCCTCAAAGCCACGAACGAAAAGTAAAAAAAACCAAGCCTCTACAACCGCTTCTGAGCCTTTGGGTGTACCTCACGCCCCCCCTAGCACCCTAAGTGAGGGGTTACGCCACACCCGCTTTAAACAGCAGGGTCTCCGCCGTATGCCTTCCTCCTCATCAGGCACGGCAAAACCTTCCCTCAGACAACAACGCATGACAGGTCATCGCTCCGCCTCCGAACGTTCCTCGGGGAGGCTTGCCGTTCCTATAGACGCAGAGGGGTTTCCTCAAGATGACCCACCAGCCAGCCTTGCCCATTACCGTATGGTACAATCCTTCATGGCAGGGTTTGACGCTCAGAAAGACTTGGCAGAAGCCTCGGGCGTGTATGGCATGACATGGGAAGAAACCTGTATGTTACTGATGATTGCACCTCAAGAAGGGCATCTGGTCGCCAAAGCACAAGAATATGCACGCTATGCCCCTGATGCACTCGCAGCACTTCCTTTGGCAGGCTATCATCAAGAGAGCTTGGAAGGAATCGCCATATTTTACGAAGCATGGCGTAAAGGAGTCGTACAAGGACGTTTTTTTAAACTTGCCGAGCTTTTCCAACAAGCCAGTACGAAAGCCTCGGCAATGGCATTATGGTTTAAACTTTCTGGTCATGCAGAGTGCAACAGTAAACCCCCTATAAAACCCGAAAGTGTCACTAACAAGGGGTTTGAAAACAAACACCCCTCTTCCCAACCGTCCCACACTCCTGCACCCTCTACCTCAGAACCCTCTCAGGTCTCTCTGGGAAAATATCGCCCGTTGCCTCGTTTACCCCAACGGGTGAAAGTGGTACCCTCCTCCAACACGGGGGGTACCCTTTCAGACGGTGTGCCGTGTGAAGAGGGTCTATCTCTTGAAACCTCCGAGAGTGATTCACACACGAGCATACAGCATCATACGGAACCCTCCTCAATAGAAGCGTTAGACAGGGACATCCCCCAAGAAGCCAACGCAAAAACATGGGCAACCCTTACCGCCATGTGGCTACGTCCGGGGCTTGCCTACTGGTATGAAAAAGCCTCCTTTGGCTCAGACACTCGTGAGGAAGGGGCATCCTCTGTACGGGGAGACCCTCATGGGCTTGACCCTCCTGTGAGCTTGCCTGTGTTTGATGAGGATAGCCTTGACCCCGAGGGCTTGTAATGGGAATTTCCCCTCACCCTGCCCTTTCCCTAACGGAAGAGGGTATTAGAGATACCACGTACACACACAAAACGGGATACCACAAGGGTATCCCCTACAAAACATGGAAAGGTCAACCCCATGCCCCCCTACCATCCCTCACCGCAGGTGCCACATCTCCACTTACTGCCCACCCAACACCGTTTTCTTCATGCCCCCGCTAGCTCAAAGTTAGATATTGCCGTGTATCAAGGCGGGTTCGGTAGTGGCAAAACATGGGTAGGGTGTCTGCTGGGACTACTGTTATGTGCCAAACACCCTGGTATCTTGGTATTATCCGTCGCAAAAACCTACCCCTTGCTGAAAGAAACCACCCTACGCACCTACAAAGAGCATTTAGACCAGTGGGGCTGGGAAGCTGGGAAACACTACAAGCTCACGGAAAGTACGGGAAACACACGCCTTATTTTCCCTGGGTGGGGAAACGCCGAGATTCTCTTTCGACACTTGCAAAACCCTGAAAAACTCAAGTCGCTCAACGTGGGTGCCATTCAAATTGAGGAACTCAGTCAAATTACAGAACAAGACTTCCTCATGTTACTGTCTCGGTTACGTCAACCCTCGGTAGGACGTTGGCGGTTGTTTGCACACACTAACCCTCACCCTGATGCCAATGGCTGGATTGCCAGACGTTTCCCCTCCCAAGACGAAGGACTCCGCATGGAAACCCTCACCCTTCCCGATGGTAGAACCCTGCAAAGCTCTTGGCGACGAGTGTTTGCCCCCACCCGAGAAAATACCTTCCTTCCCCCTCACTATGTGGCGACGCTTGCCAGTCAGTACGACCCCGACTTGAGCCAACGCTACCTTGAAGGCACCGATGCCCAAGAGATTCACGGGCGTGTGGTAAAACACTTTTCGCAGGCAAACATGGATGAGACCCTAGCCTATCGTCCTGACCAAGAACTGGTGCTGAGTTGTGATTTTAACGTCGACCCCATGGGCTGGGTCATAGGGCATCGGGTACGCTGTCCACAAACGGGCAACATACAGTATGAAGTGTTTGATGAACTCACCCTACGCCACACCACCACGCAAGAAGCGGCTGAACTGTTTGTTTCACGCTACGGGAAACATCGTGCGGGAATCCTTATTACAGGGGATGCCTCGGGGCAGTTTCGCCGTAGTAGTGCCTCCTCTCAAGCGGGACGCACAGACTATGACATTCTCATGAATACCCTCTTACGGGAAGGCGTACGCCCCGTGGTGAAACGGTTACCCGCAGGGAACCCTCCGATTATTGACCGTATTAACAGCGTCAACGCCCTTGTGTGTAATGCTCAAGGAGAGCGTCGCTTAAAAGTACACCCTACACGGTGTCCATGGCTGGTGTATAACCTCACGCACTTACGGTATTACGCTGGCACTCGTCAAATTCAACTGCCCACCCCGCAACAACTCGAACGTGACCCTCAAGCTCGGTACCTCGGACACCTCTATGATGCCCTAGGCTACTGGGTGATGCTACACGACCCTATCCGTCGTCAAGCCGATACAGGAAGCCTACTACGACATGGGCAACACCTCACGGCACGCCAAGGACGTACGGCATTAAGGCTCCAAAGCCTAAACCATCCCCTTGAAGACCCTGACGAGAGCCTCTAAGAACTATCCCCGTATCACAGCCCTTGACCCTTACGACCCTTGGGGTTGAGGATACTCCTTGGTGGTAAGAGTGGCACCCGTGAGTTTCCCATCTCGGAGTACCAATAACCGTACAGGCTTCCCAATGCCTGCCTGCCGAACAGCTTTGCGTAAGGTATCAGGGGCAACCACAGGGGTATCATTGACTCGTTGAATGATGTCTCCAATCTGTAACCCCGCTTGTTGAGCAGGAGACCCCTCTACCACATGGGCCACTACCACACCTCGGGTATCAAGCGGAAGGTTTAAACTTTTGAGAATTTCAGGGTTAAGTGTCGCCGTCGTCAAGCCAACGTAAGGACGCACCACCCGCCCGTCTTTCATCAGAGCCTGTACCACTTCCTTGGCAGTATCGGCAGGAATCGCAAACCCGATATTCTGTGCCTTACCTGAAATCGCCGTATTAATACCTATCATGCGTCCTTGTAAATCAACAAGAGGGCCCCCTGAGTTTCCAGGGTTAATGGCAGCATCGGTTTGAATATAGTCTACATCACTGCTTAAATCAGGAATCCGACGAGAAATGCCACTGATAATCCCCAACGTCACGGTATGGTCAAAGCCCAACGGGGAACCAATCGCAAGCACCCACTGCCCAGGGCGTAACGTTTTAGACCCCCCGAAGGCTAAGGGCTTGAGGGCATCGGCTTTAATTTGAAGCACGGCAAGGTCTGTTAAAGGGTCACGCCCAATGAGTTTTGCAGGAAACTGCTTGCCACTGTTCAGTGTTACCACAATCTTATCGGCTTGACGAATCACATGGTCATTGGTCAAAATATGCCCCTCGGTGTCTAACACCATGCCACTCCCATTTCCCATGACTTTACGGGTTTCTGAAGGAAGCTCCTCACCAAATAGCCCACGTCCATCCCCAAAGAAGCTCCCAAACAATCCTCCGCCCAGCATCCCTCCAAACGGAGACGCTTGCACATGTTGCTCACTCTCCGTGTCAATATTCACCACGCTAGGTGCCACGGTACTGGCAACGTCTGCCACCAAGGTTTCAGGCATTCCCAGAATAGTTCCTCCTCTAGGGAGGGCTTCGTCAGGCTTGAGGGTACCTTCCGTTGCCGTCGATAAGCTTTGCCCCAGCATCCGCTTGGCAAAGGCCTCTTCTTTGACAGACAAGACTAAACTGAAAAGTGCCACCAATAATGCCAAACCACCAAAGAGCATCGCCAACTTTGCCTGTTTTTCAGACGCAGTTTCACGAGAGGAAGACACAGAACTTGCCATCATCATAGAGGAATACCGTCCTTTGGGTAGCGTAGAATAGGATGCACACACATTGAGGTTAAACCATGGAATGGGCATAATAAGCCCGATGAACGTAACGCCTTTTATACCTCACAGTGTAACAAAAAATGCCTATGGCTGCCTATCCTCCAAGTTTGTGAGAAACCTTAAAAAAAGCTTGTGTTTCTCAGGGTCTATCGTATCAACAGATAGTTTAGCGTGATGCGTCTTGGTTCTGTGCTACACTCTGAAATATCCCCTGCATGACTCCCTCTTATACGTTACCCGCCATGGTCTTTCGCCTCTCCCTCCTCACTGTTTAGAGACACGCCAAGCTTCCCTATGTCATTGCCCGCTTTCTCTACGTCTCAACCCTCCTTGCCCTCTCCTTATTCAGTCCCTCATACGGAGGTGACCTCAACGGCATGGCGTATTTTACCCCAACGGCATCACCACCTACACCCCGAAGCATTCACCGCCTTACAACAGACTCTACAGCGTGGGGATGCACGCCTTGGCACCCTCACCTATTGCACTTTGCCTAAGGCACATCCTATTCCATCAGGGAGCCTGCACCCTCTGTTAGAAGACACCGAATGGCTCAAGAAGTTTCCGATGTCTCAGGAACCTTTTGCCTCTGAACTGTGCCAGCTTATCCCTCCGTGGCGACGACTGCTAGGCACTTGGAATACCCAACACAATACGCATGACTTTCCCCTTGACCTTCACACGCAATACGTGATTGCAGGGGCGAACGAAGCCAGCCAACGACTTGGGCTTTCTCCTGTAGAAGCGTGCATGGTACGTTGGGGGGCTTGGCTCCATGACATTGCGAAAACAGGAGGCTTACATACAGCCAAAGCTCAAACGCCCGTAGATAAACATCATCCTTGGAAGTCCGCTGTGATGAGTCAGTGGCTCTTGTGTGAACTAGGCTTTACGCCGTTGTGGATTGAACGACTCACTCGGTTAGTGCAGTTTCATCAGCTGTTAGGTGCCATGATTATTCGTCATGCCCCTTGGGGTAAGGTACCCACACCGCAAGAGATACGCCACGCCCAGTGGGCAGTGCAACATCCGCTTGACCTCCCACTGTTACAATCCCTTACAGAAGGTGATATTCGAGGGGTGAAGGCTCAAGGACAACTGTTTGATGCTCGGGTGGCTTATAAGCTGGAGTGCTTCATGGCGTTCATCCAAGATGCGTTCCAGTACGACACCCAAACCCTGATGCAACACCCTCATTTCACCCCGAGTGCCTATCAGTGGGATATGCCTCATGCCACACTCACCCCTGAAGCCATGGGGTACTTACTGACGCATGAGGTTTCCATGCTTTCCCCAGTACCCTTTAAGACCCTTGCCACAGAGGCACACCATGGCTGGTGGTGGCTTGACGGCGTACAAGCCTTACGCACCCTCACATGGGAAGATTGCCACTGCGGGGCTCCTAACGCCCACCATCTCGGGGCGGTCACAGGCTTTGGGTATCAATCAGTCTCTCAAAACGGGTTGGGACAACCCAACGCTTCATTTGATGAAACCACTGTACCGAAACGCCCTCATACGTCCGTGCAGTTAGCCTCTGAGAAGCACCTACCAGCCTGTCATGCAGACGCTCCCTTTTGGCTTTGGGTGACCGCAGGTGCTGAAAACATCGTATGGCAGAGCGTCTCTGAGGACACCCTAGAAACTGCATGGCTTGCACCCTACTACGCTCAGGTACAAGAGACCTCGCACGCCTTACGTCAAGCGTGGCATCGGTCTAGCTTGTGGCGACACCTTCCCGAAACGCTCAGAGCCAACATGCCTGCCCCAACCTCAGAGGATACCGATGTATCAGCACACCCGCCATGGCTTGGGATGACCACGGCTTGGTGGCTAGAACAGACCCCCTTAAAATGTGTGGACATTCAACACCCTTGGGTCATCGGGGTAGGAACCACCCTCATGCACTTAGAAGAAGCCCGCAGCCAGTGGGACGCACTAATGGCGTACCGTGAAACCCAAGGACTACGGAATGACCGTTTACGTCAACTGCCATGGGTACTCGTAGAAACGCCGTAAACGTTACGCAGAGTGTTGCGACACTGGCACTTCCTGCGGTGTGGGGGTAGACGGCTTCTCAGTGAGAGGCACAGGCGTTGAGGTAGGCACTGATACGGAAGCGTGTGGTGCAACAGGCTTCACAGGAGGAGCTAGCTCAGGATGAGAGGAAGCTGAAGGCGTACTTGAGGATGCTTGAGGCTTCTTGTTCATGTTCTTCAGAAGAAGGTTGACGAAATAAGAAGTTCCCTGAATGAAGGCACCTACTTTTGTCCAAGTACGTCCATCATACGGACCCACTCGCCCATCTTTTAAGAGAGGTCCAAAGTTCTTGACGTTCACAAGCTTGAAGAAGCTCTCCACCGCTGCCGCCCCATAGGCAATGCCACTGGTACGATAGACTAAGCTTAGAGGGAGAGGCCAATCATTAAACTTGGTAAGCAAGCCTGCAAAAGCACCTGCGAAGTTACCCCAGAACAACATGGTTGCCATGCCTTTGTTATACTTCAACACCTGAGGGGTCTTCTCTGGGAGGGCATGACCCAGCTTTTTCAAGCCTTCCTCATAGAGATTCGGCTCTCGGATAAACTGCTTGGCATGCGCCAATACGGTGAAGAAGCCAGCCGCCGCTAAGGTACTGTAAAGCACTCGTCCTGCTGTAGCGTGAGAGTACATTAAGGGGACAAACATCCCGTTCGTAATTGGGTGTAGGAATCGGTTCAAGGCATTACGCTCAGGATGGTCAGGGTCAGGGTGAGCTAACCCGTGAAAAGCCTTTTGCCATGCCCCAAAAGACTGTTTGGCATACTTAGGGGTATGTCCGAGCGTATCGGCAAACGCCTGCCACTCCCGTTTGGCATTCCGTGCGAGTACATTGGTTAAGCGATGCCCCTCGGGTTGCCCTTCCATCATGTCAGACAGGCTATTGCCCTTGGGGTGTTCTAGCTTCACATCAGGACGAGACTGCCCTACCTTAGTAATGCTAAAGAGTCCTGTCAGTAAGCCCACAGGTGCCACGGCATTGAAAAGCGATGACCAGTTATGAAGCTTTACCCCTTGTTCAAGCACGTCTTTTGCAACGGGGGTTCCTGCCTTACCTGCCAAGTACACTTTGGTGGCAAGGGCGTTGTTTTTCATCATCATGGGGGTTAGCAGCGCCGTAAAGGTGGTAAAGGCACCAAAAGCACTCCCTCGGAGAGCATAACCTTGAGCATACGCTCCAATAGTGTTGGTTACGCCATACACCATATTAAGCATGGGGGCATTTTTAGCCATCCATAGGGCGGTTGTATCCGCCACAGACTTAGGAAACAGCTTATGAATACCCAACAATTTGGGGGTATGTCCTGCATGAAGGTCATGTTCCGCAAGGTTTCCGAGTCCCCACAACACGGCACTTCCTACGCCAAGAGGAGGGATAAGGGTCGACAAGTTCCATGTACGAGGGTTATGCAACTGAAGCGGGGTGGTTTTATGAGAGGTTTCTTGCATCGCATGCGTGGAAGATGACACGGGGTGAGCGTTATGCTGTGTTTGCACAGGGGGGGCAGACGATGTCCCTTGACTATCTTGAGACTCAACGCCCACATGATGCACCCCTTCTTGGGTGAGTTCTTGACCAAGTGCTTTCACATGCTGAGACGCATTAGTAAGCTGTGCCGTATCTGAGGCACGAGCCAAGGTGCTAAATACTTCTGTGGTGGTGGGGTGGAGTAACTGTGCAGTAGTGGCACCTGCACCCATCATACCAGCCCCTACAGAGAGGGCTTGGGAAACGAGGGGATGGTTCCGTTGTATTACCTGTTGTGTCATGGCTTGAGGGTTTGCGAGTGGCTTAGTAGACGACTCTGCCTTGGGCGGAAAATGCTCTATGGAGGTTCCTATCACGTCTTTTAAGCGTGTGTGGTCTCGGTATAGAGAAGTTTCATTCAAAGGTGCGAGCATCAGCTCACGGGGTAGGGGTAGCACATTCAAACGCATGAGGTCAGACTCGTTTCAATACGTTCTAAAAGAGAAGGGGGAGGAGAAAGGCAAAGGGCATGGAGGAGAAAAAAAAGGACGCTTTATAGAGCTTTTTTCATGAGGCTTGAAGTAGGACACCCATACTTTTATCAAAGTGCCACAAGAGTTTATGCAGTGTGCTAAGGTTTTTTTGTTGCAGTGGCACACAAGGGTCTTACAGCAAGGCTTATAAACTTTTATTCAGTGTGCTAAGAGTGTTTCATTGAAGTGGCACACCAAAGGTTTACGGCAAGGCTTATAAACTTTTATTCAGTGTGCTAAGAGCGTTTCATTGAAGTGGCACACCAAGGATTTACGGCAAGGCTTATAAACTTTTATTCAGTGTGCCACATGCCAACCCAGTTTAAAAGAAACCGTCCTGTAAAAAGAGGGAAGCCTTTGCCACATTGTAACAAAGTGTTACACAAAGAGCTTAATACTGTCACCATAAAACCGAGAGGCAGCGGTACCATCAAGCAGTTCTTCCCGTCGCCACCAAATGGCAGCCCCACAAGCAGCCGCGCCCAGTGTCATAAGAGGATTTTTGGCAATGGTGAGTGCGCCTTTGGCTAACAGCCATCCTGCAGGACGGAGGGCATCAAGGGCAAGGTTACGCCCTCGGGTAAACGGAATACGAGTGAGTCCCATCAAGGAACCTTGCACCAGCCCACCTAGCATTTTGCCACCTGCTTGAATGACATCTCGGTACCCTGCCCAAAGGGCAATGGCTGCTGCAACATTAAAGGCGGCATTTTCAAGAAGCACTTCTCGGACAAAATACTTGGTAGGTACCACCGCATGATGGATACGATTAGAGAACCAAAAGTTGTGCTTATCCCATTGTACAATATATTTTAATAGCCAAGCATTACCTGTGTTTTTAAAATAGTTGGTATACCAAATATCGTAGCCACCATCAGCAATATAGTTGTTTTGTTCACGCTCAATTTCAGGCTGATAAAAGCCCATTTTTGCATTATTGGCTTGTATTGCCACCTTCAAAACAGGAATGGCAGCAGCACGTGCAAGGAGTGAGGGAGAACCACCTAAGAAAGGCATGATACGCTAGAAAAACTTTCAACTAAGGAATGCTGACAAGAGCATGGGCGGAGCCTGAAGGGCTTAGGAAACCCTAGGAACACATAAGACACCGCATAAGGATAAAACCAAGGGGTTGCACATTTTGTGTGCTTTTTGTACATTGAATGTAGCATGTTTTGCCGATGTGGCGAAATGGTAGACGCACTCGACTCAAAATCGAGCGGAGCAATCCATGTCAGTTCGACTCTGACCATCGGTAGAAAGCCCTTCTTGTAAAACACAAGAAGGGCTTTTTTGTGGGAACTTGGTGAGGCAAGAGGTTTTGTAGGGGACAACCACTTAACGGGCGGGGCGTGAACCGACCTTATATAGCC
>JBJTUH010000143.1:0-3496 GCA_046080605.1 Vampirovibrionales bacterium | reverse complement strand
CCCACACACTAACCCATCGAAGTCACTACGGGTGACAAGACGGTAACGACGAGAGGTGTCAAGAGGAAGTCTTTGAGAGCTCATCATAAATGCAATCTACCTTTATTGAGACAAAATCCATACAAAGCTAATAAAAAACGTTGGAAAAGCTGATGGCAGTATACACGCTAGTTCCATTATCGTCATAGACACCTAGGAAACATAGCGTCCTCTATCAAATATCCTCTGGATATAGGGTGGCGTACGGGAACTACTCACAACACACCCATAAGACGCTGAGCTGTAAAGAGGGAACCTCGTACGCTAAAGGCATGCGTCCATGGTGGAACATCCATGATAGAATCATGGTGTCAGGGTGTATACCCCCTCTTAAACGCACACAAAAACACCGTCTGTGTGACGTTTATAACTTTCCTCTTTTTATCATCTATTCCTAATTTATGTGCCTGTTTTAGGCGTTATACCTACCCCTATGCGTTCTACTGCGTCTGATACCTCAAACTCTTCTTTAGTCTCGTCTCTCTCATTGGTGCCACTCAGGGCATTAAAACCGCCTCATGCAGAAGAGCCTATGATGACACCGTGCCAACTTGAAACCTCCTCAGACGCTCCCCCTATCGTCGGGCCGTATTACTATGACCTTCAGGTTCCTATCGGTGAAACCGACAGCTACGGCGTGGCATGGCACGGGAGTTATACCCGCTGGCTGGAAGAGGCAAGAGTTGCCATGTTATGGGCATTAGGGGTGTCCTTAGAGGAAGACACCCTCCTGTACCCTGTGAAACACCTGAGCCTGACATACCATCAGCCTATTCGGGCATTGCAGTGGATTCGTATTGAAGTAAGACTCCAAAAAGAAGGACTCAAACTTGTCTTTCGTTACAAGGTGTTTGATTTGTCTCAGCCCCATACCCCTGAAAGTGCTGTACACTGTGAAGGACTGTGCCATATTGTCCCTGTTGAAAAAAGCTCTTGGAGACCCTCTCGGCATTTGTCAGAGCCTCTACACGGGCTACTCACGCTGGGTAAGCAACCTTCTTAAAGCACTTCCGTAAGCGTCCTCTCAGCTCACCTCTCTGTTTACTAAACACCCCTAGTCTCCCTAACCCCCCTTCGGTTTCAAGGACTCCTTTCCATGTCAAGCTTCATCCCAACCCCTTCACCACAAGGTCACAGCCAAACCCATGAGGGTGATAGCACAGAAGGGTTTCTTACGCAGTATCCCCTTGATACCTTATGGCAAACGTGGCTCCAACGCTATTTGTATCCCGAGACACGGCTTCCCAGTGAACAGAACCAAGAGGAAGCTCAAGCTCACTCGCTCTCTTCTGACGTGTCTTCTACGTCTGGACGATGGCAAACCATGTGTACTTGGCACATCCCTGAGGGGTACTTCACGCCCGCAGGACAGGGGCAACTCACACCCATGATTCGTCAGTTTCTCCACGTGAAGCATACCGCCTTAGGGCAACTGTTGCTTTACCGTATGGGTGACTTTTATGAAGCCTTCTTTGAAGATGCACTGGTACTTGCGGGGGTACTAGACATCACCCTTACGGCACGAGATGCAGGGGTATTAGGTAAAATCCCCATGGCAGGTATTCCTGTCAAAGCGTTAGAGTTTCACGTACCCACACTACTGCACGCTGGGTTCACCACGGCACTCTGTGAGCAAGTAGAACCCGCAGAGCAAACCAAGGGACTTATGGCACGTCGTATCATTCGTACCCTTTCGCCTGGAACACTCATTGAAGAAGCGTGGGTACAAAGCGAGCAGGCTCAAATTCTTGCCGCCGTACATACTCAGGGGTCACAAGCAGGTATTGCCTATACGGACATTACCACGGGAAGCCTTCATGCCATGGAGCTTCCCGTAGAGGAACTTCTCACAGAACTGGAGCGTTTACGAGCCGTAGAAATTCTGATTGCAGGCGTTCAAAAAAAAGTCCACTGGCACTTAGGGCCTTCAGGTGGCGTGATAGACTGGGTACCCGTTTGGCCGCAAGCCTGGTATGAGAACCCTTCTTGGAAAACTCAACTGGAAACCCTGAGCCAACAGTACCCTTGGAAACCTAAAGCAAGTGTCATCTTTGAGCCTTCTCATTATACGCCCTACTTAAAGCGATGGTTTCAAGTCTCAACCCTTGAAGGTGTCACTGACAAGGAACGTTACCCTTTGTCCACCCATGCCTTGGGGGCATTAGCGGTTTACATTCATCAAATGTTTCCTGAAGGGGTACCTACGGTGACCAGCCCTCGTATCGAAGAGCGTAGCCAGCAAGTGTATTTAAACCGCTCGGCTCGGCATCATTTGGAACTGTTTAAAACGGCCAGACACGAACGCCAAGAACATAGCCTATTCCAATTGCTAAACCATACCTTTACCCCGATGGGAACGCGTTTACTGAGGCAGTGGGTGAGTACCCCCTTACAGTGTAAAGCCACGCTAGAGGCAAGGCATACCGCCGTAGGGCTTCTACGAGAAGGTTTAGAAGCAACAGGGTGTTACCCGTTACTGCGTAAAGACCTCACCCTTATCCGAGATGTCGAACGCTTGGTGCGTAAACTACAGCACGGAAAGCTTACCCCCAAAGACATGATGAGTCTTGCACAGAGTCTTCAAGGACTTGAGAGCCTGAGTCAAACCCTTCAACATACCCTCGCACAAGGTGCCTCTCATCCTTTATTAGAAAAAGTCTATCATTGCCCGCCTGAGCTTCTTGAAATAAAGCACCTTCTGGTGAGCCATTTGGTGGAACACCCTCCTCAAAACCTAAAAGATATTTCACTGGAACAGCCTCTTATACGTTCAGGGATTGACCCTGTCATTGATGAACTGCGAGATATTCTCACCCATCATGACACATGGCTCTCAAGCTATGAACAAACTCAACGAGAACACACAGGCATCAAGACCCTCAAGGTTTCTCATCATCAGGTATTTGGCTATTTCATTGAAATAAGCCGTAGTGCATTAGCTCAGTTCACGCAACAGGGACATACGTTACCCGAGACGTATCATCGTAAACAAACGCTTGCCTCCGTGGAACGCTACGGTACCCCAGCCCTTAAGGCGTTTGAGGAAAAAAAGCTTGAGGCAGCTGAAGCATTAGAAGCAAGAGAATACGCCTGTTTTCAAGCATTATGGGATGCCCTTCTCCCTCATACGGAAAGCCTGCTAGCAATGGCACAGGCGATTGCCACCTTTGATGTGCTTCAAAGTTTCGCTTGGGTGGCTCAAAGCCATGGCTATACGTGTCCTACACTCACAGAAGCCCCTAAGCTACACCTCAAAGGGATACGACACCCCATTTTAGAAACGCTACTTCCCTTGGGGCAGTTTGTTGCCAATGATTGCCACTGTGCCTCAAGAGTGCTTCACAGTAGCCCGAGGGACAGCACCTTCAACACAGAAGAAAAACTCCCCGCACAAGTGCTGATGATTACAGGTCCTAATATGGCGGGAAAATCAACCTACATGCGACAAGTCGCCTTG
>JBJTUH010000142.1:0-4743 GCA_046080605.1 Vampirovibrionales bacterium | reverse complement strand
AGAGCAACTACTAGATGAATACCACCTACAGGCTTTAACGGAAGATGCATTAAAACCTTCTGTTGAACATCAGCACTGGATGCAAGGAGGAGGAGCCTTGCTCTCGGTACAATTACCTCCTGAACATCTTTCTGGTGAACGCCTTTTAACTTTAGGTGATAGCATTGCACTGGATGGTGCTTGTTATACTGTGGTGACACTCTCAGAGAATCAGTTTCAAGTGGTTGCCTCTCCTGAAACACGACAAAAAACGATTTTAAGTAGTTACACGTCAGGTCAGTTACTGCATTATGAGTACCCGTTGCGATTACAAGACCCTCTGGGGGGACATTGGGTCAGTGGTCACGTTGATATGGCATGTCCTGTCTTAGCCATGGTGCCTGAGGGCAATGCTTGGCGTATGGTGTTTGGGATTCCTAGCCAAGAGGCACTGGAACTCATCGTGCCTAAAGGTTCTGTGACACTGAATGGGGTCAGCCTCACGGTGAACACCGTGGCTCAAACCCCTCATCCAGTGGGTCTGTCATCAGTGCCTGAAGAGACGCTCTCTGAAGCCTTTTCATGCTTGCAAGCACTAGGCATCCCCTGCCATGGCTGGTTTGATGTTTGCTTGATTCCCCACACTTGGGAGGTCACCCGTATGGCATCGTATCGTACTGTGACATCGTGTGTTCAAGCCATACAGGACAATCCTCAGGAACTTCTTATGACATCGTTTCAACTTTCCCCTTTATGGGAAGGTGCTTGGGTGAACCTTGAGTTAGACATGATGGGCAAAATGATTCATCAACGCTTAAAACTTTATCTGGAGGCTCAAACCTCAGCTTAACGCCAAACCTATTTGGGGGGATAAGGGCAATTAAATAGTGTATCATTGTTTATTATTTTATAAACAATGATATGTTCTTTTTGACCCCATATTACTCCCCTTCCCCTTTTTTGCATTGCAAATGAAGCGTTGACGTTCATGATGATGTTCTCTCTTTCTAAAAGCCTTGTTGTGGGAGGCGTGCTGGGTGCTGTACAGCTAGGCAAGCATTTGTATAACACTCGAGTCGCTCCACAACGTATTGCCCAAACTTTGCAGCGCACGGTGACAGAAGGGCAGGAAGCTGCTCGGCAGGTTGTGACAGTACGTGAGCAACAAGTACTCCGAGACCTTTCTCAACGGTTTACGTCTTCTGCGTCACGGCAACATATTCCTCAGACCTTTCACGTTGGACATGAGTGGCAACATCAGGGGAAGCAGTATCGTACGTATTTAGGAGCACCAGGTGGATCTCCCATTGCCCTTGCAGAAATTTCTCAACGACAGGGGCAACCCAACCCCAAGGTGAAAGTTTTGGCTCATATCACCCCGAGTGTAAACCCTTCTGGGCGTATAGAGCCTCAATGGCATACACGAGCGAGTGGCTCTATTCTCAGACGTTTATGGCATGGTCATGAAAATCCAGCTTTTGTGCAGGCTACACCTCGGACTCAAAATAGTCTGGAGCTTGCACGACGAGGGGCTTTAGTGATTCCTCAGTCCTCTCAACATCCAGTGCCACCTCCTGTAAACCCTCGGTATACGCAGCTTATTCCTCAAAATGATCCCCATCGTGCAGGGCTTGAGCAGGGAAGGCGCTATGTAGGGAGTAGCTATATTGACTTTGCGGAACCACTTAAAGAAGGCTTCCGAGACGGTGGTAGACATAATGATTTAGCACTCCACGGACACGGACGACGTGAAATTGTGGTCTTTAGCCCTCGTCAAGATACACGTTTGAGCGGACTATACCAGTCATGGGAGCAACGCATCGCCCAGTTGCCGCCATCGTCTTCTGAGCGAACACGACTTCAACATTTGGTAAACACCATGCACCAAGACGTTGCCAACGGTGCAACGGGAAGTCTGCTGGTACAAAACTCTGATCAGCTTCCTGCGGGTCAAGAACTTCAATTAGGTGAGATTATTGATAAAAATGCTGTGGTGTGTAGGCATTATTCTCCTATTTTTAAAGGGTTCATTGACACCCAAGGTGCTTTATCGAATGGTGCCTTGGCAGGATGGCAAGCTGCTACGGTTCGAGGGCATTATCAAGATGCTAATACGCAAGGCACCCATGTGTGGAATCTTTTGCGTACCCCTAGTCGCACGACGTACCTTGTGGATGTCACGAATAATACGTTTATACAAGTCTCTGGGGTAATAGGCTGGATGAATCGTCATTTGGGTAGGTTGCGAGCCTACCAGCCTTATGGAGAGGGTGCGGTTTAAGCCTGCTACTTTAAACGGTGTTGTCTGTTTGATGATTCATGCTATGTGCTGAGCTTCCACGGCTTGCATGCCTTGTGTGTTGATGGTTTAATATCACGTATCCTTTTGAGTGTGTAAGCTCTGGTGATTGGGTAACCATTTCAGTGTGCCTGTCAAGCGTAGCTAGGTGCCACTCATGGCAGGGCAGTTTTTTGTTTAAGTCATCCCAATTAGGAATCATAAGCAGTATGGCTCGTCAGTGTGAAATTTGCGGTCGTCGTCGCAATAAATCGAACAAAGTTAGCTTTTCCAATAAACATCACCGTTATTTTCAACAACCCAACTTGCAAAAAATCCGTGTCATTCTTCCAAACGGGGCTGTTGAATCCAAGCTTGTATGTACTCGTTGCATTAAAGCAGGAAAAGTACGTAAGGCTGTCTAGGGTTTCTCTAGCGATGCTACGTTGTGTGTATAAAGCTCAAAGCCTCTTAGTGTAACTACACAGAGGGTTTGAGCTTTTAACGCCTTAGTGGTAGTGTCAGGTTCTTAATGCTCTCTTTTCATTCTCTTTCCTTATATCCTACTACTCAATAATAGTAACACTAGAAAGCGTGGCGTGTTCATGATGATGCGTTTCCTTACGGCAGGAGAATCTCACGGCCCTGGACTTACAATCATGGTGGATGGTTTCCCCGCAGGGGTACCTGTTGAGGCTGAAGTGATTAATCATGAGTTGAAACGTCGTCAGGGAGGGTATGGACGAGGTGGCCGTATGGTGATTGAAACCGATACGGTAAAGTTTTTTGGTGGGGTAAGACAGAAGCACTCAACAGGAGCTCCTGTTGCGATGTTTATTGAAAATAGAGACTACAAGAATTGGATTCCTGTGATGGACCCTCAGGGTGATGTTGATGCCGAGGGCGCTCAAAGTAAGCGGTTTATTCGTCCTCGCCCTGGTCATGCAGATTTGGCAGGCTACTATAAATATGGGCATGATGAATTACGGGATGTGCTTGAACGAGCCAGTGCTAGAGAAACCGCTGCCCGAGTGGCCGCAGGTGGGTTAGCACGCTGCTTACTGAATGCCTTGGGGATTCAGGTTGTGGGGTATGTTGCCTCGTTAGGAACGACGCGCTTTCCAGAGCCTGATTTGCTTCAAACCACCCCTCATGCTATTACGGAACGCTGTGAAAGTAATAACTTACGTGCCTTCACTGAAGATGAAGCCCTCCTTCAACAGGTACGTGACACCATTGATGCAACCCGTAAAGCAGGCGATACTTTAGGGGGTGAGGTCGTGGCGGTGGTGTATGGGTGTCCACCAGGCTTGGGAAGTTATACACAATGGGATAGAAAACTCGATGGACAGTTAGCTCAAGCGGTCATGAGTATTCAGGCGATTAAAGCGGTTGCTATCGGGGAAGGTGCTTTAGCTGCTGAGACTCTTGGGAGTCAATTCCATGATGAAATTCGTTTGAATGATGTGGCACATATTTACCGTCCTACGAATCGTGCTGGAGGTTTGGAAGGTGGCGTAACGAATGGTGCTCCGCTAGTGGTGCGTGCAACGATGAAGCCCATTGCAACCTTGCTCAAAGCACTGACGAGCGTAAACTTAGAAACCACACAAGAAGAACAGGCTCATTTTGAACGTTCTGATGTTACGGCAGTACCTGCCTGTGCGTCTATTGTAGAGGCGATGACCTGCTATATCGTGGCAAATGCCGTCCTTGAAAAATTTGGTGCAGACAGCTTAACGGAAATCAAACGCAATATGGCTCATTACTTGGAAGCTTTAAAACCTCCCACAGTTTAGAGTGTTTTAAGCTATCCTTGCAACGTATCTTTCTGAGTAAAAGCCCTTTCTATCAACAAGAGAGGGCTTTTACTTCTGTCATATAGCATTTTTTGGCGTTGCACACTTAACATAGATAGCGTTGCCAATGAGGGGTAAAGAAGATGGTTAGCGTCGCTTTTACCATTTCTAACGATTTTGAATAACAAAACGTTTTTCGCCTAAATCGTGCCAAATAATGACGTATCCTACTGTTTAAACTCTCCACTCCCCATGTGTAAGCCTTTCCAACCACATGCCTAGCCCCTGTAACAATAGCATCATACGCAGGCAAATAATCTGTGAATACCGTAGAACCTTCAAATAAGTTCAGCTGCTTCCATAACCTCTTGCCTGTTTCGGTATTACGTCTACCTAATTCAACCCCAACACACCGCTTTTGCTGTCTATCCCATGCAAGCCATACCCAGCATTTTTGAGTTTTTTTTGGATAAAATGCCACATTTCATCTAACTCTACATCCACCACCGTGTTTTCTATTTCAGGACGAAGTCGTTCAATTTCAGTGGCTAAGTGCTTTACCCATTGAATCACTGTATTATGGGAAATGCCTGTTAACCTTTCTATCCCACGAAATCCCACGCCTTCTAAATAGAGCTTAATGGCTTCAATACGTTTATTTAATGGGATACGGTACAACGTTGACTG
>JBJTUH010000141.1:0-12706 GCA_046080605.1 Vampirovibrionales bacterium | reverse complement strand
TTTTTCTAAGATTAAATCATTTTTATAGGCGTTTGTGGAAGGCATCCTATGGTTCTTTTGTCTTTTTATTTCTCTATAGAAGTCGTTAAGAATGCGTAACGGTGATGCACCAGATAGCTTTAATGTAGCGTTTGTGCGTGTGATTGATTCAGAAAACGTTCTTTTTTCTCAATACTGAATAGGGTGGCTTCTTATGATGATGCTTTCTTCTGATACAACCATGTTATTTCCTGGGGTGAACCCTCATCAGCTTACAACGCATTTAATGATTCCAGGTCCTACCCCTCTTCCTGATGCTGTAAGGCAAGCCCTTTCTCGTCCTGCAATTGGGCATCGTAGCCCTGAGTTTAAGGCAATCCTGAAGCGTGTCCTTCCTCGGTTGCAGCGGGCGTTTAATACACAGCAACCCGTGTTGCTTTACACTGCCAGTGGCACAGGTGCCATGGAAGCAGCCTTAAGCAATACGTTAAATGCGGGAGATAGAATATTATGCTTAACCTGTGGGGTGTTTAGCCAACGCTTTGCTGAGATTGCCAAAACTTTAGGCTTGCGTGTCGAGGTTCTTGCTGTAGCACCAGGACAGTCTTATGACTTAGCAGCGATTCAAGCCCGTCTTACGAAAGCCCAGCAAGAAGAAGCGCATGACCCTTTCAAAGCGGTGACCATGATTCATAGCGAAACCTCTACAGGGGTGTTGAACCCGATTGCACCCATTGCCGCCATGGTGCGTGAATATGGTGCGTTGGTTATTGTGGATACCGTGACGGGTGCTGTAGCAACCCCTTTTCATTTTGATGAATGGGATGTTGATATTGCCGTCACAGGGAGCCAAAAAGGGTTTATGATTCCTCCTGGGCTTGCCTTTTTGGCGTTAAGTCAGCGGGCATTGGAAGCCCATGAGCGTTGCGAGCGTCCAGGGTTTTACTTTAATTTCAAGAAAACGTTGAAAGCACAAGCTGATTTTACCACTGCTTGGACCCCTGCAACGAATCTGATTGAAGCCCTTGATGTTGCCTTAGAAATGATTGAGACAGAAGGGTGGCAACAGGTTTATACACGTCATGAGTTACTGACTCAAATGACCCGTGCGGGTTTGAAGGCATTGGGTTTAAAGCCCTTGGTGGCTGAATGTACGTATGCAAGCCGTGCTGTTACTTCTGTGCGTCCTCCTGAAGGTATCAGCGTGGATGCGTTACGTAAAACGCTCAAGCAAGGCTTTGGTATTACGGTGGCAGATGGGCAAAAAGAACTTAAAGGAAGTATTTTCCGTATTGGGCATCTTGGGCATGTAAGTCCTCGTGATACGCTGATGACACTTGCAGCACTGGAGGCAAGCTTGGTGCATCTCGGTCATGAGCTTCAGGTAGGAGCCTCCACACAGGCTGCTATGACTATTCTTTTGAATGCTCAAGTGGGAGAACGGATTTGTTGCACGCAGTTTTGTGCAAAAAATACCCCTGCGAAAGTACTCGTGTAACCTATGCAAGACAAGCATGAGCCATTATGGCTCATGCTTGCTCTTAACGCTGTTCTTGAGGGATGTCCTTTAATATAAGGTGTTCCGCTTTTGTTTCCTCTCTCTGTTGCGTGATTTTATGAAAGATGACTCTTTATCATGATGATGACTTCTACCTCTCAGCACGTTAAGCCTAAGGTGTTAATTACAGATGGTATTAACCCTATTGCCGTCAACTTATTGAAGGAAACCTGTGAGGTTATTTTTGAGCCTAAGCTTTCTCCTGAAGCATTACTAGAGAAGGTCAAAGAGGTCGATGGTTTAATGGTGCGTAGTGCGTCTCAGGTGACTGAAGCAGTATTTCAAGCCGCACCGTCTCTTAAAATTGTAGGGCGTGCAGGAGTTGGTACAGATAATATTGATGTCGCCGCTGCAACTCGTGCTGGAGCTATTGTACTGAACTCTCCTGAAGGAAATACGATTGCTGCTGCCGAACATACCGTGGCGATGGTGTTTGCCCTTTCTCGCCATGTGCCTGAAGGCGATGCTACCCTAAAAGCAGGAAAATGGGAACGTAGTAAACTGGTAGGAAATGAGCTTTTTGGTAAAACGCTCGGTTTAATTGGGATGGGGAAAATTGGTTCTAGGGCAGCCTCTATCCTGAAGGCTGCAGGGATGAAAGTCCTTGCGTTTGACCCTTTTGCAAGTAAGCAAATGGCAGAGTCTTTAGGGTTTCAGTTAGTGGAGTCTCTGGAAGATATTTGGGCAACCGCTGATATCATTACCCTTCATGTGCCTAAAACAGCTGCTACGCAAAATATGGTTAATGCTTCAGTCCTTGCAAAATGTAAAAAAGGGGTCAAGTTTGTTAACTGTGCCAGAGGTGGCTTAGTGGATGAGCAAGCCTTGGCGGATGCGATTGTGTCTGGACATGTGGCAGGGGCGGCATTTGATGTGTTTAGTCAAGAGCCTGTTAACCCTGAAAACCCCTTGTTGGCACTTGGTAATCGTGTGGTGCTTACGCCCCATCTTGGTGCCAGTACCGAAGAGGCACAAGTCAATGTGGCGATTGATGTTGCCGAGCAGATGAAGTCCTTTTTTAGTTCAGGGTTCTGTAACAATGCCGTGAATATGCCTGTGATGAAGCGTGAGGTCATTGACCCCGTGAAACACTATATGAGTTTAGCTGAAATGCTCGGACGTACGGTGGCACAACTTGCCCCTAAGCAGGCACGTTTTAAGGGGGTTACGATTAGTTATGAGGGAAGTTTATCTCAGCGTACTTTTAGCCCTTTAACGCTTACGGTACTTAAAGGCTTACTATCTCATACCCGTGAGGGTGTGAATTATGTGAACGCACGGATGATTGCCGAAGATGAGCTACACTTACATATTACCGAAACCACCCGTCCCAAGGTGGCGGAAGGGTATCGAAACCAAGTGTTAGTAGAACTACACCTTGAACAAGGCGACACCATTACCGCTTCTGCGACCTTAGTTTCAGAGGGTATCAGTCAGTTTACCTCATTAAAGGGGTTTCGTGCCGTGGTTGAACCCTCTGCAGAGATGTTGCTCGTTCCTCACCAAGATGTTCCTGGTGCCGTTGCAAAAGTGACCTCTTTACTGGGGCATGTCGGTGTGAATATTAGTGGTATGACAGTGGCTCGTCTTGAGCGTGAAACCTCGGGTGGGGCCAGTATTATGGTATTCAACCTTGATACACCTGTGACAGAGACCCTGCTTGAGCAAATTGAAAAACTCCCAGGCATTGAGTATCCTCAAGCATTACGTTTAGTACGCTAGTGTTTACCTCAAGACACTTCTCAGTAAACTAAGACTGAGGGGTGTCTTGAGGTTTCGTTTCTTCATACTTAGTACTTACCTCCTGCTCATCAGTTATCATGAGCGATTGTATCATTTTTAAGGAGATTTTTGTTTGAACGTACCTTTTGCCTCACGCTTTAAAGTCGTTTTCCTTTCAATGGGTCTCATGGGATTGATGGGTTTTAGTGCTGTGCCTTTGGTCTATGCTCAAGACGGTAGCTCTCCATCGCTTGAGCTAGGCGGCGGACAGGCGGGACAGTTTCAACGTTGGATGCAAGACGCTCAAGCCCCTAACGCCTCGTTAGAGGAAAAGGGGAAAGCGATGTATGGCTTGGCACGTTCGTATGAAACAGGGTCTGGCGTTGAGCTTGATGTGTTACAAGCGGTTACTTGGTACCAAAAAGCACTCGCACTCCCTATTCCTGCTTATCAGCAAGTGGTGCTTTATCAAACGGTGAAGGGGCGTAAAGTTCGGGTCATGAAAAAGCAACCTGTGGCACCGCCAGCATGGTATGCCGAGTCTGCCCTTCACTTGGCAACACTCTATATTCAAGGCAAGGGTGTTGTAACGCCTCGTGTTGAAGAGGCTTTTCATTTACTCCAGCTTGCTTCTAAAGCACCTCTTCCTGCGGCATGGTTTTTACAAGGGCTTGCGTATATGGAAGGTCAAGGTACGCAGATGAATCTTCCACAGGGGTTTGCTTGGGTTCGCCGTGCAGCGGAGTCGGGCTATCCTGCCGCCGTGTATAAGTTGGCGATGTGTTATGCCGAAGGGCTTGGTACAGCTCCTAACTTACAACAAGCGTACGTGTGGAGCATGGTTGCTACTGCTTTGAATGTTGAGGGCGCTCAAGAGATGTCAGAAGCACTTTCAAGTCATCTTTCAGAAGGTGAGCGGGTGCAAGCTCAAGTGTGGATACGTGCTTGGGTGAAGCGCTTACGCATTTTTGAGTCTTAACCTATTAAAGCCAGATATTGCTTGCTTTATGGCTGTGTAATGGCTATAATTTTGGCTATTATCTTTTTTGCTGATGGGTTTTTATCTAGTCTTTATTTGTGATCTTGCTGTTCTGTTAGCCTTTGATACGTGGTGCATTCCCCTGTGTTTTCTTTGTCTAATGTGCCTATTCTTGGGGGTTCCCTCGGCTGTACCCGTCTTTCAGATACCCTACGCCAAAAGTTATTGTGTGTAACGGCAGTCATGCAGCTGGTTGTCGTGTTGTTACCTTCTGTTCAAATACATTTGTTGCCAGACTATGAGGCACTCGTGAAGGCAAGTAGAGTCTTTGCTCTGTCTCCGATTCATTTGCTTACAAACATGCCTTTTCAGTTTTCCTTGATGCTTTGGGGGGCTGTACTTGGGTTAGCCTTGGTGTTTGCATGTTATCAGTGGATTGAGCCACAATGTAGAACCCACACCCTGCATCGGCGTGTAGGACCGTGGCTGATTTGGACACAAGCTTCTTTGTCCCTTTGGACACTTACAACTTTCTTTCTGATGCACTATCATTTATTTCATATCCCTAAACTGATATGTGCTGTTTTTCTTGCAGGATGCCTTCTGCTTAGCTGGCTTGCTTCTTTTATTGCACTGATTATCACAGGACGTTGGGTCACGGATAAGCAACAGGAAATGAGTATGCCCGAAACGTGGTTGCTGGTACCTTATTTAGGGATTCAATCAGGGTGGCTTTCTCTCATGGTGTTTGTGCATGCGTGTGCCTTCTTTCGTTCTACTTGGCAGACCTTTTGGTCTGTGCCTTCCATTTTTGGTATTGGAACCTTGCTCTTCTTTTTTGTGGCACTTGTACTCCTTTTAGGGTATGTAGAGGGGTTTAAGTCTTTACAGCGTTGGTATGCAGGCACGTTGGCTTACGGTACGTTTGCGTTGGTGTTAACCTCAGTTGCCTCTCATATGTGGTTTCCCTCTTTTACTTGGGGACTCCTATGCTTGGTGTGTACCTATTTTGCGTTTAAACCCATAAAGTTAAAGCACGCTGTGTGACATCTCTTTAAAGCCCCTCCTCGATGTGCTATAATGAGAGAGATTGTTCATAAAAACAAAAAGCTTATACTTTCCGTGGTGTATGGTTTCAAGGGTAGGTTAAAAAGGTATTGCTTCACATGGCATTTTCTATGCCCCCCGTTTCATCCTCTTCTTCTGATACCCCCCAAGGGACTTCACCTTTTTCATCTGTCCAAGCTCAAAGCTCTTTGCTAGAAGGCACACAGTGGATTTTTTATCATGTGTGGTACTTGCCACCTTCTTCTTCTGATACCCAAATGTCTCAAGAAGTCTTTAGAAAAGGTTCTGTGCTTGTAAAAGGACAAACCATTCATAGTGTGCATGAGGCTGATGTGCCATTGTATGTGCTACTCAAGTTGCTACCCCATGCGAGGGTCATTCAACTACCTGATACCCTTGTACTTTCTCCTGGCTTGATAGAACAACACTGCCATGGCGGGTTTGGGTGTGATGTAATGTCGGGTCAGTTACAAACCCTTCACCACTTTTTAAGATTACTTCCAAGCTTAGGTATCACAGGGGTGTTACCCACACTGATTACTGCTCCTGAAGAAAAAATGCTGTCTGCCTTGAATGCCCTTGAAGAAGTCGCTCATTTGTCACAACAACATCGGGCAAGAATGTTAGGGATTCATTTGGAAGGACCCTTTTTGAATCCTCAGTATAGGGGAGCTCATCCTGAGACTGCCTTACAACCTTGTAGCTTGTCACGCATGCAACGCCTATTAAGTCCTAGTGTAAAGCTTGTGACGTTAGCCCCTGAGCTCCCTGGTGCCATTGAGCTGATTAAGTTTTTAGTGCAGAAGGGTATTCGTGTTTCTATCGGACATACCAATGCCACGAGTGTTCAGACCCAACAGGCACTAGAGGCGGGGGCAACGTGTTTTACGCATGCGTTTAATGCCATGAGAGCTTTGCATCATCGTACGCCTGGTGTATTGCATACCTTGTTGATGAATGAAGTAGCCTACCATGAAATGATTGGCGATGGCGTTCACTTACATCCTGAAACGATGGCACTGTTGCTTAAAAGCCGTCCCCGAAAAAAACAACTCCTTGTGAGTGACTGTATGTGCCTCTCTGGTTTGCCTGAGGATGAGACCCATACGTTTGGGGGTGAGCTTGTAGGCTTTAAAGAGGGTGCCATGCGTCAGTTACAGACGGGTACGATCGTTGGGAGTGCGTTGTTTGTGTCTCAACAGATTCCGCTGCTAGTACGCCAAGGGCTTGTGACCTTTGAGCTTGCACTACGCATGGCAAGCGAGTTTATTGCCAATCATTTAGGGTGCCATACCAAGGTGGGTTCAATTACACAGGGACTTTTCGCAGATCTAGTCTTGTGGGATAGACAGACCTTGAACCCCATGAGTACTTGGGTGAATGGCATCTGCGTGATAGGACAGGAACACTGGTTGCCCTATGCTCAAACGGCACAACAACAGCAAGATGCACTTCATCGTGATATGCCTCAAGGACTTGTAAAGGGTTTCAGCTCTATGACTAGCTTGTCCGTGTCTGCTGCTACTACAAGCATTCCTACTCAAGCTCCTAGTATGTATACTTTGCCTACGCAGAAGCAAGAGATAGCCCATCAGCCTAGGATGAAAGTATCTGAGGAGGAATCCATCACGCTTGCCCAAGCATCCCACCATACACCGAAAGCTCCTCCGCTCCCAAAGAAAACAGAAGAGCTTGCCTCACAATTAGAAGCTCTTGTGGACTTTGAGTTCTAAGTGTCTTGAGGTGGCACGTAACGTCCCGAAAGTCTAAGTTGTTCTTCGAGTGTCTTAATACGTTTATCTTGCTTTTCGCGTTGTTGTGCATTATAGCCGAAATAGTTTTGAGCAAGGAGTGTACCACCTACGGCAGCACCCGCTGCTAGCCAAGTGTTTTGTTCTGAACGCCTTTCCAACCGACCAATATGGCGGTTCATTGAAGCAGTAAGCCCTTGTCCCCAATGAATGACCCCTTGTGTAGAAAAGTCTGTTAAAGGTGCCACGGGGGTGTTAAGTCTTCCTCTTAACCATCCTCCATGAGAACTGATTTGTTGAGGTAAGTGTGGTGCAACCGTACGTACACGTGATAAATTAATCCATCCCATCATGGTGTAGGTTTCTCCTGAGCATGGTTTAAGCAGTAAAGAGTGAGCATCGTACACATAGGTCGAAAATAATACGACAATGTTCGCTAAAGTGTACCTATTAAAGTGAGCTTATAGGTTGTTTTATCCTGGTTACATAAGCTTTAACGTAAGTGAGAGCGAGTTTTGTGCTAGCTTGAAACTAAAAACAATCTTAAGTATCCAATACGCCATAAGGTACGGGAGCGGATACTGTGCTGTGCCGTATTGATAGTAAACGGTTCTAAGTGTGAGCCACACGCCTGTACTTAGCGTTGCCTGATGAGTCTTTTGTAGTGCCACGTGTAAATGTATGCCAGTTGCGGACATGCGTGTACTCTCCTGATAGGGGAGTGCGATATAACCTAGGGTGAGTCCAAAAGGAAGTGTTAAAGGAATGAGCAAGTGTGCAAAAGGTGCAAGACTTCTTTGGTAGCGTTCGAGGGCTTGAGAGCATACTTCCTTCGGATGAACACGAGAGGGAAGGGTGTGAATGACCTCTGTGAGTAAGCAATCTTTGAGCAGTAGTCTGCGTGTTGCCCATGGTGCTTCATGGTGTGGGATGCGTCCTTGTGGGGTACGTGTGAACGTATCCCCTTGGGTTGGATGCACCAATGTGTATAACCACTGTCTTAGCCAAGCCCTTGCTCCTGCATGACGTGTGTAATACGTGAGTAAACTACCTGCAGTATGACCTTCAAGGTCTGAGAGATAGACAGGGTATTGCGCGACGATAGACCCTGCATCAATCACTTGATGGGTTTCATGTAGGGTGATACCTCCGTAGGGGTCTTGAAACCACACTTGCGCTCGGCAAGGGGTAGCACCCCGATAACGAGGTAACATAGAGGGGTGTAGATTGTACCAAGTGGTATGAGGCGTTTGCAAGGTTTGTTCGTTGAGTTTTTCTCCCCAGCCTCCTGTAATCATGACATGATGTTGGGGCGTATGTGATTGAACCCATGCGTAAAAGGTCTCCGTATTGAGTGCCGTGATATGGGTATACACGGGAAATCCTGTTGCTTGGATGGCGTGTAGCCAGGGTTTACTCGGGCGAGGGCATAATAGTTTACAGTGTATGCCTTGATGGTTTAACTGTTGCAGTAGGCTAGGGTGTGCGAGGAGTGCTTCAAACAGTAGTCCCTCTCCTACAAGGACTAAACATCGAGGGAGGTCTTGAGAAGAAACGTAGGGCTTGGAAGTGTCAAGTCCATGTGCTAAGGTGTATGAGGTATCCATTGCTTGGCTTAAACCATGTGGGTAAAAGATTGTTTTTCTAGGGCTTGCTCTATTATACTAAAAGGATGCAATGGTTTCTTACGTTTGTATCCTTGGCTTTTGTGTGATGGATGATGTCATGTGCGGTATTAAAAGGATAGTGTTCTCTTATGATGGTTCAAGTGATGTCTTCCTGCTTGCGTAGCGTAAAAGTAAAGTTCAATGCGTTTGTGGCATGTACGCTACTTGCACTCATGGGGTATAGCTTTAGTGCATGGTCTCATGTAGAGGTTTGGGCGGTTAAACCCCATACTGTGGCTAAAACAGTCCCTGTAAAAGTTGTTCCTATGGAGGTCACAACTTTAGCATTGGTAAGCACTCCTCAGCAATATCTTGGCAAGCGTGTCGTGTTTCAGGGTGTTTTTTCAGGTTTCTCAGGCTTGGGGCTAGACTATGTCTTTAAGACCAAAGATGGAAAAATGCAAAAGAAATCTTCTAAAGAGTATGTCACCCTTACGATGTTACGTGGTGATGTGACACACCATCAGATTCCCCTGTCAGAACTCAAGATTTTTGCAAACCGTGGTTTGAGTGGACAAATGGAAAAGGTTTCTCAAGGTGACCAGTTGCGTATTGAAGGCGATGTATTAAGCGATGCCCTCGGAGATGCTTGGGTAGAAGCCAAACAGATTCGTATTTTAAAAGCGGCACCTCCCAAAAAACATTAAACCCTGATATCCTACGTTTATGAATCACATGTCCCAAGGTTTCTCATTCATAAACCGTTTAACTGTTTTACCCCTATCTCACCCTCTCCCTACAAGGAGAGGGCATATGGGCAATACCATCAATACAACTAGTGCAATGAGGCAAGTTTGCGCTCTACTTGTGCTAGGGTGTCTTCCGCAATGTCAGCATTACAAAACACGTGCCTAACATCTTCTAAGCCCTCCAGTGCATCAAGCAGACGTATCAAGGGGTAGGCATGGTCAAACTGTTGTATAGGTGCTTGTGTGGTACAGTGTCTTTGAGATTGTACCTCAGTGACTTCAATCTTTAACGCATGGTGTGCCAAAGAGGTCGCCACCATATTGAGTGTTTCAGGAGTGCTTATCACACGGTAATAGCCTATTGAGGGGTCAGCCTCAAAGTCAGTCGCTCCTGCTTCAATACTTGCCTCAAACAGTACGTCTTCTGAGAGCGTCCCCATGGAGATAAGACATTCTCCGTACTCTTCAAACATCCAAGCCACACACCCTTCAGCACCCATGTTACCTTGATATTTTGTAAATAAGCTTCTTACGTCTCCCGCTGTGCGATTTCTGTTTTCACTCATTGCTTCTATGAGAATCGCAGCCCCACCAGGTCCATACCCTTCATAGATGAGCGTTTCTACGCTACCATCTTCACCCGAACCACTGGCTTTTTCAATCGCTCGTTTAATGTTATCATTCGGAGTCCCTACTTCTTTGGCTTTTTCAATGGCGGTTCTTAGTCGAAAGTTTGAGCTTGGGTCAGCCCCGCCTAACTTCACTGCCACCATGATTTCCTTGGAAAACTTGGCAAACGAGGCTCCTTTTTTAGCGTCTTTTACGGCTTTCGTACGCTTAATTTGAGCCCACTTAGAATGTCCTGCCATCATCATATAGGTACGTTGTTGCTTTCTTCATTGGGAACGAATGAACGCTTAAGAGAGAGTAGGTCTTTGTGTGGTCATCATGTCTTAGGGGGTTGCACTTTCAGCACTTAAGACTAAGTCACGATGGTTCATGACCTGAGCGGTTTGTGCTTCTCGGTAGTGTTTTAAGGTGGTATGCCACGAGGGGTCTGCGGTACCCAGAATGCTTAATGCAAGAATGGCGGCGTTTTTAGCACCTGCTTCCCCCACGGCTAAGGTTGCGACAGGAACCCCCGCAGGCATTTGGACAATCGAGAGTAACGAGTCAATCCCCATCAGGGTACGTCCTTGGATAGGAACCCCCAGCACGGGAAGATGCGTATGAGCCGCCACCATCCCATGTAAGTGAGCTGCCCCACCTGCAGCGGCAATAATCAGTTTCAAGCCTCGTGTATCGGCAGTTTGTGCGTACTCTGCCATCCATACAGGGGTACGATGTGCCGAGACCACTTGTGCCTCATAGGGAATTTGGAATTGTTCAAGGAGCTTTGCACAATGTGACATGGTTGCCCAATCGGATTGACTCCCCATAATAAGACCTACAAGCGGTGCAGGCTTTGAGGAAGCAGTTGAGGAGACGGCAGATGAGGAGGAGGATAGGTCATTCATAGCGGCAACGTTCTGAAAGGGTAATACGTCTTTTAAGGGTGTTGAGGATACTTGATCGTTTTGAAGAGACTGTGTGACCTTAAAAAAGCCAGTGTTTAAGACACATAAGCGTAAGACTCATTTTTTGATGGAGAGAGAGACGTAAGACAAGAAAGAAACATTTATGTTACCCTAGTAGCAAGATTTTCTCAAGTCATCAAAAGGGTACGCTATGACGTTTAGTCTCTCTATTTTAAAACGAAAGTCACGGAAAAGCCCTTCTAGGGTCTTGTGGTTTGCGTGGGGTTTGATGGTGCTTTTGATGGTGTCCTTCAGAGGTGTTCCTCTGCCTACCGTTGAGGCTACGACACGAGAAACCCAAGGACTGACACCCGTCATTGCTCCCGTGCTTTCTATCCCCAAACCCTTCAATGAACGGATGACCTCTCAACCCCCTTTGGAGTCTGGTACACAGACGACTCCTGAAACTGAGGCTCTCTTTATCACACGAGGTGCGTGGGCTTCGGTGGTGTGCCGTTATTTGGGGTTACCCCTTCAGGATACAGTACAAACTATGCCTGTCTTCCCTGATGTTCCCCTTACGCACCCTCAATCGCTGCCGATTCTTGCGTTGTGGTATCGGGGTTGGATACGTCCTGTCAACCAAGTGCATGGCGTGTTTTCTCCTGAACTCCCTCTCACGTATGATGCCATGTGGGATACCCTAGCACGCATGATATTGCCTAAGCAACCTTGGCTCCTTCAGCGCTTAACGGCGTGCCAATTAACCCAAGAGGTCTTACTGCCTGAGGTCATACCTTCTGTATTGCCGTTAGGCTCTGCTCAAAGTACCATGCTTACGCCAGAAACATGGCAACGGTGGCAGTTGTTGCAACAGGCAACCTGCTTACCCATGTCGGTTTCTATGATAGGGCAAGCAGTTCCTGTGTCTGAGATACAGCCTACCTTACAGCAGGCGATGCCTTTAAGTGCTAAAACTACTGAAATGCAAGAGCGACTTGAGCGACAACGGCAAGCAAATATGCCAGCCGTGCCGTTAGGGGTTCCCTTAGCCGTCAATCCTCAGCAGTTTATTTCTTGGAAAGAGTCTGTGGTCGGGATGCCTATCACGTTTCGACTGGTGAAAACCATTGACCTCACCCCTCCCATGCCACTCCCCACCCTTACGGGACAAACCCAATGGTTAAGACGATTTCCTGAAGGTACCCTTTTACAAGCCACGTATACTGGGGAGCCAGAGGTCTTTCGTCCTCCCTCTCAGGCACAAGAACACGTGGGGTGCTTTGTGTTGCATCATATGATGTTACAGGCAGAGCGTGCCACGCTTCCTATGCACGCCACCTTATGTGTGACGTACAAGAGTGCGTCTAGCATTTTAAAGGAACAAACGCAGGCGTATAAAAGAAGACATCATCGTGAAAAACTCCCTGCTAACCAACTGACGCTTACCAAAGAGGATACTGCTTTTTTCCGCCTTGACCAAGAGCTTTCTGGAACGTTTCGGGATGATTTTTGGGTGATTCCTGATACCACCTACTATGTGACGACAGAAACGGTACCTCCCGCAGGAGGGGTCTCGAAAGCAACGCATTTTTTAGGAAGTCCGTCTGATGTTGCCCCCTGAGTCTTTGACCATTGAAAATGAAGTAACCTTTACGCAAGCGTGCCTTGAGCTTTTTGCATTGGTCAAAGACTCAGGGGGCAACATCAGACGGACTTCCTAAAAAATGCGTTGCTTTCGAGACCCCTCCTGCGGGAGGTACCGTTTCTGTCGTC
>JBJTUH010000140.1:0-15124 GCA_046080605.1 Vampirovibrionales bacterium | reverse complement strand
CCGCTGATTCTAGGGTGAAATTTGGTACTCGAAACTCATCCAAGGTTCTTTTCCATGCAATGATGGTAGGAGGAGGGACAACAAAGAGCTTTCTTTGATGAGGCATCGTTTGAGCCACCATCGCCGCCATTGGTGTTTTGCCTAACCCCACAACATCTGAAATGAAAGCACCGCCATGTTCCTTCAAAATCTTGGTTACTTTCGTCACTGCCTGCTCTTGGTAGCGTAGTTTCATAAACCACTGAGGGGTAAATACTTCTATCTTTGCATCATCATTGATATCTTCTTCAAAATACTCATAAAGACATTTTAAATAAATCTCATACGGGGTCACTGTCTTTAACCACGTTTCATGCTGTAAGGTCTTTAGGTAAACCTCTTTAAGGTCAATGCCTTCTTGCCATAAGGCTTCAAACTTCTCAGAAGCGTAATGGAAATCTGCTGGGTTTTTAAGCTCAACATTGAATTCATAGTTCCCCAAAAACCCTGCATGAGAGAAATTGCTTGACCCCGTAATGACACGTCCCGTATCACGGTCACCCTCTTTAAATCGATAAATATATACTTTTGCATGGATGGATTCAGACGGATGAGCTTTAATTTCAAGTCGCCCAGAACGTAACATCTCTATGAAGTGCTTTGCACTTTGTTCTACTTCTGAAGAATCCTCAGAGCGTTCATATTCCTCTTTAATCGAATTTTCATGTTGCACTTCAGCCTGTCGGTCTTTTTCTCGGCTACTCAGTGCTAACTGCCCTTGCTTTACCTCATGATACCTCATTGCAGTAGAGGTGTCTGCACTAATCCCTACTAAAATACGTATTTTTTCAACTTCTTGTAAGCTTTCTGCCAGTAACTTAAAGCCACTCGTACGAAAGTATCCTACTAGCACATCAAACCCTTGAGTGTCTTTGAGGGTTGCATAAAGCCTATCCAAAAGGGTTTGGTCTTTTTCATTGGTAAAAAAAGTTAAGTCAGTTTTCATACTTGAAGTAGAACCTTGGTAAAGAGGAAGCGTCATACGCATCTATTAAACGATAGTATACCATCAATGAAATGTCTTGGTTCAGCCTTTAAAAACGAGGGGTTGTGCTTTACGGGTGGTAACGGTATGATAGATAGGTTATAGGAGTTTACTTAAAACCCATAACACAATGATGTTCTTTGAAAAAATGCCGTATGGGGTCGATTTGGATTTGACAGGGTGCAGACCGAGATTTGTTGCACGTCGGGGAGGCTTTCCTCGTTAAAAAAAGTCAAAACCATTAAATGCCAACGAGAACAATGTGGTTCGTGTGAACTTTGGTTCACGCGCCGCTCTCGCCGCTTAATTATCCTAACAGACCATTCTACTCTGTTAGCTAGTTAACTGGCTGCTTCCAAAAGCTAGCATGCCGTTTCTGGAGGCCACCCACGCATGTCGTGTGATGAGTCGTGTATCAATGCACCTTATCACCGTAGCCTCATTGAATGTCTTGAAGATGACATAAAACCTTCTTGGTGGTTTATACTGTTGTGTCTTTATCAGGTAAACCATGACTTCCCCCCAAGCCACTAAGCGTGTAGATGCAAATTGGGGTCCATTCTGGACGAGGGTTCGAATCCCTCCGACTCCACCATTTTTTTCATCCATTTTTTATAGTGGGTTTCCTATTCCCGTTCCTATCGGAGAGAACACTCCATGATGCTGAATACGTCTAGCTCTGTAGATTCGCCGTCTGTAGAAGGGTTTGAAGCCTTGCCTGCTTCCTCCTTCACGGTAGGGTATCTAGGACCTGAGTATTCTCATTCTCATCAAGCCTTACATACGCTTTGGACGCAACTATTACACCCCTTTTTTGCGTTTTCCGCTACCTCTTCCTCAGAGGCAACCTATCGTTTTGAAGAGGTTGTGTTTCATCCTACTGCCATGGCGGGTATCGCCGAACTTGTGCAGGGTGTCAAACACGGGAAACTCCATTTAGCACTTATCCCGTATGAAAATAGCCTTGAAGGTAGCGTAAGAGAAAGCATTGAAGAGGTCTTCTTTCATCAGTCCACACAGGGTACTACCCGCCATGGCGGGTTGGTTCAGGGGCATGAGGTTACCTCTTTTCATCCGACGTTAATGCCTGTTTTAGAGTTTTCAACCTTGATTCAGCATTGCCTTGCCGTGCATCCGACCACCCCCGAACCCTCGGAAGCGGATGGCGTGAACTGGACGGTATGGTCTCATCCGATGGCGTTTCGTCAAAGTAGGCATACCCTGAAACGGTATTTTGGTACCTTGCCAGCGTTCCATCAAATGCCTTCAACCTCTGCCGCTGCATGTGCGTTAAGTCAAGGCTTCTCTGATGCCTCAGTGCAGGCATCGCAAGCAGTGGTATGCTCCAAACTTGCCATAGAAGCGTATGGCTTGAAATGTCTGCAAGAACATGTAAATGATGAACCGTACAATGAAACACGCTTTCTACTGCTTGCAAGCCCTGCATTATTTCATAGTCAGGCTTCGGAGTCTTTGCGTACGGTATTGCAGCGTGTCTACCAAGCACTTCCTTTATACTTGGAGTCTCGGGAACCCTCTTCCTTAGAGAAAGTAGACCTCTCAGAGGGGATGACTTGGAAGCTCCCCTTGTGTATCCGACTTAAAAACCGTGTAGGGGTTTTAGCAGATTGTCTACAGATTTTCTCTGTGATGGGGCTTGACCTTAGCCGTATTGAGTCAGTCCCGCTACGCAGAGGATTAGGAGAGTATCGTTTTCATATTGATGTTGCCTTTAAAACACAGCCCACCTCTTCAGAGTGTGCCAAGCTTATTGAGGCACTGCAAGACTTTTGCGTTGAAGTACAATGGCTTGAGCCGTTTGTCTGTTTAGGGCAGTGGTAAAGCTTAGGGTTTGCGGGATACCACAAGGGTATCCCCTACGGTCAAACCTATGTACGCCTATAGGTGACGGTCTTGTGCCGTCCCACCTGTCGAGGTTAGCACTTAAAAGAATACGCAATTTCTTGCAATTGGCTTGAAAGCTCTGCAAGACTCGTGGCAGCTTCTTGCACCATTTGGGCAGAGTTCATGGTACTTCTGGATGACTTCTGAACATCTTCCAGGGTAATAGGCTCTTCGTCTTCCTCAAGTCCTAATTGCATTCTTAAACGAGGGTTAGGATGTACTAGTAATTTGAGAGAAGTTGTCATTTGAGCCAGTTTCTCGGCGGCTTCCTTGGCTTGTCCTGAAACACTGTTCGCCGTATCACTGGTAGACTGAATATTTTGAGCTACTTCATGGGTTGCATCCGAGGCACCATTAATATTATGGCATATCTCGTTGACCGTGGCGGTTTGCTCCTCAACGGCAGCCGCAATGGTGGCATTGATTTCATTGAGTTCCCTTACCACACTACCAAAGTTCCCTAAAACCTCTACCGCATTACGGGTATAACGCTGAATCATTTCGACCTTGTCTCTGATTTCTTCCGTTGCATTACCCGCCTGTTTGGCTAAAGACTTCACTTCATTGGCAACCACCGCAAACCCTTGACCTGCTTCGCCTGCACTTGCCGCTTCAATGGTGGCATTTAAGGCAAGTAAGCTGGTTTGTGAAGCAATGGTTTTAATGACAGACACCACACTTCCAATGTCGGTAGCAGCCCCTTCCAACTGATGAATAATCTCAGTGGCATCATTGGTGGTTTGTTGTGCATGGCGTGAGATGGAAGCCGCATTGGCAGCACCTCTGGAAATTTCCCCCAAGGCAGCGTTCATTTCCTCAACGGCAGTGGCAACACTGGTCACGGAAGCTGACATTTCTTCTGCAGAAGCACTTACGGTTTGCATGTTTTCATTGACACTTTGTAATGAACTCACCACGGTACGTGTGACTTGCTCCACACTTTGCCCATCTACCGCCACATTATCCAAACACTCTACAGAGGTATCTGCAATTTTGGTGGTCATGGAAGCCACCGAACCAATATCTTCAGAGGCTTTCAGGAGGTCTTTTGATTGATGGTTCAGTTGCTGGACATCTTGCTGAATTTTTCGGACTAATAGCCCCATTTGTTCGACCATTTTATTCGCACTGTGTGCCACGTCTGTAAGTTCATCCTTACATTCCAACGTAATACGCTGGGTAAGGTCTCCTTCTGAAATATTTTTCATGGTCGTCTTCATATGCCCCACCGATTGTATAATGGATTGGTACAAAGACACCAGTAAATAAGACACCACGCCATTCGCAAGGGCAAGGGTGATAAGCACACTCATGTCGTCAATAGGTGCCTGACGGTTACGGTCGCCCAAGCGAGCGTGTAGCAACTCAAACGTCAGTTTATTAAACGTATGGAGTTGTTGTTTGAGCATTTCCCCTTTATTGGTCATACTTTCCACAGCATTAGGTGTGACCGTAGAGGCAGAGGTGATAAGGGTTGCCAGTTGGTCTTGGTAATTAGTAAAGGTTGTGGACAATTCGGTGGTTAGAGGGTCAATTTTATTGCCAGTGCTATCATTCTGACGTTTAACCACGCCTGTATTAAACTTGATAAGGTCAATTTTCCCTTTAAGTTGAGACATAAGGTCTTGTAACTCTGAACGTTCAATGAGTCCGATGGGTTTACCTTGCATGTCATGCAGTTTGCCTGCAAGGGTCACAAGGTCGTTACTTGCCTGAAGTTGCCGAGTGGTGGCACTATCCATCAGGTAATAGGTTTCAAAAGCAGGGTCAAGAATCAAATTGGAATTGATGGTAATTTGATCCACAATGGCAAAGAGTTCTCCCATTAAAAAGCTTTGCGTTTCAGGGTGTTTTGCGGAGAGTTTTTCTTCAGAGGCACGCCATTTTTTATCAAGGTTACGCCATTGCTCTTCGTAAGCTAATGAGGCACTATACTTGCCCATCAGGGTTTTTAAGTCCTCATAATCCGCCTTAATGGTACCACCTTCTGCGTTGGTTTGAAGGTCTTGAATCAGGGTTTGTACTGCCTGTAATACTTCACATCCTTGTTGCTCTTTCCATGTAAAGGTGAGTTCTTCATTGAGCTTAAGGCAAATAATGACTGTCATAAAAACAGCAGAGCCAATACACACCGTTGCCACTCGCCAAAACTTTTGGCTATAGGTAAGGCGGTTCATCATTTTAATGCCCATGTCAAAGATAGAGGACATGACACCGGGGGAATGCGAAGAAGAAGACAACATCATGGTACAGTGTACCCTTTCATCAGAAACACGCAACATACAGTATGCTTAAAAAAATAGAGAAACGAGCGTCATGTTTGGGTGGGATTTACAGTGATACACTCGCCTTTTACCTTATGAAAGAAGAACCCACGGCTCCCCTTTATTGTAAAAAGATATCGTTTTAGCATGTCATGGATTCAGTAAAGTTCCTTTATGTAGGTGAGGTGACAGACGAATGACATGTACCCATAGTATGGTTTAGGTAGGGGGGTACCCTTGTGGCACCCCTCTACCCAAGGGGTGATAACCCAAAAAAAGCCGTAAAGTAGTGATTACTTTACGGCAAGGTTTGAGAGAGAAAAAAACGTTCTAAAGCTACGATACCCTAAAAGGACTTATACTATCACGGGGTTAGTCATACACCCTTGAATCACGGAAGACACGCTCAGTAGGTACACTGGATAATTTTTCATTCAAGGCATACTGTTGTCTGGCTTTAGCATCTGCCTGATAGCCAGGAGACGAAACAAGGGCTTTACGAGAAGTGACGGGGAGCTTTGTATCAAACCCTTGTTCAGGGGTAAGTACTTCAAACCCTCCTTGCTGTAAGTGTTGGTTTAATTGTTCCAGAGAAATGATGCTTGGCTTGCCATGTGAGTCATAGACCGTTGCTTGTGCGTTTGGCGATAAAGCAAGTTGCTTTGAATTATTGGAAGGTCGCATAATATCGCCCTGAATAGGAATCGTAACGGTTTCTAAGGTTCCTCGACTTGATTTTACTTTTAACACCACTTGGGCATTATCATGTCCTACACCTTTACCTAATACCCCATTGGTAAGTAATACGGCTTTACTTGGCGTATCAGCAGTGCCTAGCACGGTTGCCTTCAAGGTATTTAACTTAGGAGAGGAAAAAATCTTTTCCATTCCCGGACTATTGGTAGACGCTTGATAGGCATAAGCTCCTTTCGGGAGTTTTAATTTTACTTCGGCAGACTGCTGATGATTCCCTTTAAAGCCTAATTGAATTTTAGACAAGTCAGGCGGTGTGCTACTCAGTAACGGATTACCCTGACGTAATAGCGTATTGCCTACACTCGTTTGTGTGGGGTGTTTAAGTATATTGCTTGAAGTACTTTCGGTATCCGTAGGAAGTGTTGTGAGGGTACTGCGTCCTGTAATCGTAGGAGGGAGCCTAAATCCTGCCACGTTCAGGGCATCTTGTTGTAATACCACCGTACGTAACTTAGGCGTTGATACGTTTGTACTCGCCTCGGTTAAACTACTTGCCTGATTGCCTTGGGTGTTCACCCCTACCACTAACCGATTATCACCCGCACGTCTTACTGACTGAACTTCCCCTTGAACCCCTCTCTGGTTTAAGAACTGTTGTACCTGCGTACGGTTTTCTTGGGTTTGTAGTTTCTCAGTAGGAGTATTTAATAGGGGTTGCGTCGCAAGATTATCTTGCACTACAGGGGTACTGGCAACCGCAAGCCCTGTGGCAAGTAATGCACCTGTACCTAATGCAACGGGCTTTAAAATATCACCCCGTCCAACGTTGGCGGTCTGTCCTTTATGGGTTAGGAGCTTTGCAGCACGTTCATACTGTTGCGGTGTTGTGGTTTGTGAGGTGATAAGCTTATTCACTTTTTGCAAAGTAGAAGCCTTAACAGGATTGGTTTCAAGACCGTCAACGGCTTGTTTGAAGTTTGAATGACGACTTGTATTGGCAAGGGTTTGAAAGAATGCTTTTTGACGAGGTCCTTGGTTAATTATGGCTTGTTGTGCTTGTGTGGGAATGGCATCACTCCCTCTAAGTAAAATATTTAAGGCACCTGTACCTGGTATACGTTTAAACCGAGCGGCTTTCATGGCATCTTGTCTTGCGGTACTGATACCTGAAGTAAGCTGACTCAGTCGGTTAGCAACACGTGACGTAGTTTGTAGGGTTTGCGGTACACTAATCATCATCATAAAGGGTTCTCACTCAGGCAAGTATTTGGATAAACTTTAAGCTCTCTTCGCTTGATGTAATAAACACCCTCTTAAGGAAAAAATTGCCTTTATGGCGGGGGGATTGCATCCACTCCTACGAGTGTTTATGTAGGGAATACCCTTGTGGCATCCCATTTGATGGCAAGACCATTCCCTACCGTGGTGACCCACCTCACCCCCAAAGAGGGTATAAAGACTCCTTACACAACCTTTACATCTTCTTAGCTCCAGAAGCTCCTCCAGCTAACCGAGAACTTTATTACCAAGGGTTCAGTTGCCCCGAAAGCATCCGAAACCCCCAGTAACCAAGGCACCATTCACCTTCCCTAAAGCGTGGATGCGTACCAGCGGACTTTTTTGTAACGTGTAGTTGAGTTGTGTTGTGTGTTTTATGTTTGCGAGCTTAAAGTATCGTATAAAGGAAATAACTACTATGATGAACGTACTTAAAAAAGGTTTTACCCTTGTTGAACTTGCCATTGTTGTGGCTATTGTTGGGGTTATGGCAAGTGTGGCTATGACACGTTTCACGGGCTTAAGTGAAACCGCTGAAGCGGCTCAGGCACGTATGTTTGTAAACCAGTTAAACTCAGGGGTTGCTATGTACATGTCTCGTACAGGTACCCTGCCTACTGGTTTTACCCAATTCGTGAGTACTAAAGATTCTGACTTAAGTGCCGCAGGTGCCGTTGCTGCGGGTGGTAAATTCTTTACCGTCAGTGTACAGCGTTTAGGGACAGGTGCAAGCCGTTGTGCCGTTTCAGATGGATCCATCACTTGTGGTGACTCTAAAGGGGCAGGTGCTTTTAGCCAATTAGACACTGCAACCTATACCTTTCAGTCCGGTGGGCAAATTACTGCAAGTATTGTTGGACGCTCTAAGCAAACTTACGTGTAATAGGTACTTTAGCCATTTAGTGTTGATGGCTTAAACAATACTATCCTCCTTACCTTGGTGACTCAGGATACTCCTTGGGGAAAAGGGTAAGGAGGATATCCTTTTTTGATACCCTTTTCTACGAGTATTTTTGACATAGGTTTTACACTGGCATCTGCCTTTTTTATGATCATACCTATTGACCATCTTAGTAACAAATAAAACATTTTATGACGAGGGAGACACTTTAACCCTATGCGTCACACAGACAAACCACAGGGCTTAAAAGGTTATACACTGGTAGAACTTTCTATGGTGGTAGCTATTGTCAGCGTCATGGCAATGACCGCAGGTTTACGTATGGGGTTTCAACAGGAAGCCGCTGAAGCATCAGCAGCCAAAAACCTGACCCAACAGCTACGCTCAGGGGTTGCCATGTACATGACTCAAACAGGGAGACTTCCCACAAACTTTAGGCAGTTTGTTACGCTAAACCATGATAACCTCAATGTTCCCCGAGCAGGAAACCGCTTTTACACCGTAAGCCTACATCATTTAGGGGGAATGAATAACCGAGATACTTGCGTGATTAACGCAGCACGTATTCAGTGTGGTCAATTAGCATTTTTGAAATTAAGTACTGCCAATTATGATTTAACCTCTGAGGGGTTAGTCACCTCTAATATTCGTGGCGAGAGTGGTAAACTGTATACCAACTAAACCTTTTGTTAACCTTGTATATCTATTAACAGAGTTAACCTCTACTTCTGTACCATGCAATGCTTCCACCGGTATGGGGTTATAAGGTACCCTCTTAGTAAGTATCATTGAACTGTGGCTCGTCACACCATTGAATCATAAGTTAACTTAGTTAACCTCATAAACAGATTAACTAACTCCTACAAGTGGGCGTTGTGGCGTGGGGGTCTGGATACCAACATCTCCATCAGGATTCGGGTGTAAAGGACGTTGTCGCCATAGCTTACTTTCCTCTCGAACCATCATAAACTGTGGGTACTTGTCATGATTCGCTTGGGTCGTCACGTTATTGTACTGAAAACGATTCAATGCACTTGACTCTAGTGGGATTGGCATATCTTGCACGGTAGGTAGGCTACGGATATCACTCGCTTTGGTGTGTTGGTACACGGCAGGAATATTACCTTCCAAAGGTGTGATTTTAAAGCTTTCACGTTGCGTCACAATGGCAGGTTCAAAGGGGTTCACTCTACCCTCATACTCAGGAATAGCCACCATACGCTTGCCAGCACGGTTATATTCCACAGGAAGTGCATTAGGCTCCTGTAAAGGTGCTTGGGTAAGAGGTACTAGTGTTGTAGTTTCCCGCGCAAAGCTCTTGACAGGAACTTTAGGCGATGATAGTTTAAGCGATTCAATCATGGGAAGTTTAGTGGGTTCCAAAGGATCGTCTTGAATGGATTTAAAAGAAGCCGATTGTGTAGGCATACTCCACTCCCAGGGTGGCTTAATCCAAAAGGGTTGTTTGCCACGACGTTGTTGGCGTGAGGGGTGTTTCAGAGAAATCGCTTGGACTTTATTTGAAGGCTGATAAGCCTCATGCTGTTGTGCTAAGGCTTGTAAAACCAGTCCGTCTTTATGTAGGTCATAAGGGTTGGTTGCTTGGCTTACACCATGCTGACGGAGGTAGCTTGCTGTATCAGTATTTAAGGTATCGGCAATACGATGGCTTGCGTGAGAGAGGTCACCTCCTACCGTTCGTTGGTTGAGTGTTACACGCTCATTAACCCCAGATACTGTAATAGGTTGTGCGTCAATATCTTCTGTTTGGATGGTTTGTGGCTTACGGAAAAACGTTTGTTGTAACGTATGACGTTGCATTTCAGGCTCATAACCAGGTGATTGCTTAAAAATACGTTTATCCTGAAGCGTGTGGCTCCCTGATTCATCGAGCGTTTCCTTGTTTTGGCTACGCTCAAAGGTTTCTAATTGACCTTTAGCATTAAACACTCGTGTAGTAAGCGTCTGCCCATTTTTACCTGTGTCTTTGTGGCTCATCTCCCGCACCACTTTCATACTACCATCGGCTTGTAAGGAAAGTTGATGCTTATCTAATGGCTTGTCTGTTGTGGGTAATGCACGCCGATGCGCTGTAAACCATTCAGGATGCTCTGTGATCATGCGAGCCATGGCGAGTGTCGTTTTCTTATTCTGAATAGCCTCTACAACCGTTGCACCATTAGGCTGCTGATAAGGCTTAAGCTCTGAAGCAAGTTGTTTTTGAAGTACTGGGTCTTGTGTGAGCCCTGTGTTAATCTGTGAAACCCACTGCTTATGTCCTTGGTGCCATAGTTTGTTATAAAGCTCTTTTCCCGCCATACGTTTCACAACAGGGCTATACTTGCTACCTGCTTGAACTCGGCGTGGAATAATATCACCCGCTGTTTTCTTAAGGAACTTGAGTCCTTTTGGCCTTAAAATGGGTGTGAGTATTCCTGTGTTAATCATAAGCTTGTCTCTACTTTCTCCAGCATGAGTATTCTTTTGGTTGTAATAAAATAAAACGTCTTAAATGCTTATAAATAAATGATTTAAGTCACATAAATTAAAAACAAAAAACGTCTGATAATATATATTATGTTCCTTTTGATTTTTAAAGTGGTTTTGATACTTACCTAGCTAGGTGCGTTACGCCGTGCTTATAAACTATCCTAGAATTGAGCTTAAGCGATTTTAAGGGTGACTTAGGCATGGTTTTACATTTTTGCCTTTTTTCTGGCACCACTTAGAACGAAGAGCATTGTTAACATATAAGTTCAAACTACCATGGATAACAACAACCCCTGCATCATTAAAGCCTGTTCCTGCTTTCTAGCAACAATATGATTCAACTGCTGACATATAGGAGGAGATTAAAACATACAATTAAATAAACAATAATAATAGGAATAAATTGCTCATGTGACCAGAATAGAGGTGAGCTGTAGGGTTTTATCTGAAGGTGTGATTGATAAACCAAGCCTCCTAACGTAGGCTAGCCCTCTTTTTATTAACTTTATTATGTGATTAACTAAATTAACAAATGGAATATCCTTTAGAATCACTCCTCAACCTATCGTTACATCCAAGAGATACACTGTCATATCCGTGCTTGCTTTAGTCTTTATCAAAATATTAATGCTATTATTGCCTTAACAAGATTAACAACGGGTTAAGAGCGTCACGTTTCACCCTTACAAACGTCATTGTATTTATAAAGCAATTTCAACTGATTAGCTGTTTTTATTAATGTATAGGTTTATCTTAATAGCCTATGATTGAAGCCCCCCCCCTAAAGCATTTGAAGAAGAAAAAGAGATAAACCATGATGATGACCATTCAAGGTGCAGGCAACACACTGTTGCAACTTGCCAAACGAACTATTCTAAATCCCCAAAATAAACAACTCGTAGGGGATGTCACTCATGCACTCGCACAACGTTTCCCTATCATGGCACAAGAACTTGCAACGACATTTGGAAAAGGAACAGAAGCTAGAACCACCATGACAAGTGCATGGCGTAACGCAAAAAATGCTGTTGAAAATGCTACTCATGTGAACGACCTTAAACGTGGTTTAACAGAGGCTTTCAAGCCAGGGGGGGATGGTACCAAAGTGCTTTCACTCTTCAGCAAGCAATACGGTACTCAGCAGGTTGCGTTAAATAAAGCAGGTACAAAAAAGGCTGCCAATCAGTTTAATATTGTGGATATTCTAAGGGTACGTGCCAATGCTGCACGTAAACACTTGGAAACAACCCCAGACCATTGGCAAGGTGCTTTACAAGCATTCTTACAACCTGCACGCCCTGATGGCCATGCAACTCGTGGTTCTGTACGTGCGTTACTGCATCGTGCGAAGGTAAACGTAGCACACAACGTACCGCAGGTTATTGGTTCAGGCGTACAACATAGCCGAACCTTATGGGATGAGTTATGGAAAGCTTAAACGATGGGTATCATGGAACCCCTCCTCACCTTCACCTCTCGCCACAGGGAGAGGGGTATTATAAGAAGTACCTAGAAACACGCATTGTTAATTTTATTATTGAATTAACAAGATTAATAAATGCGTGAATGGCATACACCCTACTATCATCACTCATCCTACCCTCTTACCCGTCGAGAGAGGGAATATTACACATACTGTCACGATGGTTATGATGGATGGTACCCCTCCCGTCGTAAAGAAGATATTTTATGTTAATTCTGTTTTTAGATTAATAAAATTAACATGGTGTTTTAGGAGGGGTCTTGGGCAAGTTTTTTTAAGAAATGCCAAGTGGTTTCCCATGTAGCGTACTGGTCAAGGGGTTGACGGAGAAACTCCCCAATCCAATCTTGTTTTGCAATCGCAACATCTAAACTAGGATTACTTCCTGCCGTATAGGCTCCTAGGCTAATTAAATCTTCTGCATTTTTATAGGTTGCCATCCAGTCTCGTACCTTACCTGCCATGGCACGATGCTCAGGGGAAGTAAGGGTATGAAATAAACGGCTGACACTAGCACCGACATCAAGGGCTGGAAAATGGTTTTTATCTGCCAATGCACGGCTTAACACAAAGTGACCATCTAATAACCCACGTACCGTATCCGCCACAGGCTCGTTAAGGTCATCGCCTTCTACCAGTACGGTATACAAAGCGGTAATGCTTCCCTGTTCGCCGTAACCTGCGCGTTCTACCAATTTAGGCATAAAAGCAAACATACTCGGTGTATACCCTTTCATCGCAGGGGGTTCTCCGATACTCAGCCCCACCTCACGCATTGCCATGGCAACCCGAGTTAAAGAGTCCATCATGAGTAATACATGCTTCCCTTGAACATCTCGGAAATACTCCGCAATGGCAGTGGCAACCAAGGCAGACTTCATTTTACTTAATGGCGATTGCTCTGAGGTAGCAACCACTAACACACTACGCTTCATGCCCTCTGATCCAAGTGCCTGTTCCACAAACTCACGTACCTCTCGTCCCCGTTCACCCACCAGTGCAATCACGTTGATGTCTGCACTAGATTCTTTGGCAAGCATCCCAAGCAGCGTTGATTTCCCCACCCCTGAGCCTGCAAATAATCCGATACGTTGTCCGTACCCCATGGTTAAAAACGCATCAATTGCCCGCACCCCTGTATGAAAAACTTCTGAAATTTCACGACGTTTTAACGGATGTGGGGGTTTACTTGTTTGTACGGGCATGTAGGCTTCAGGATAGAGAGGTCCTTTATCATCAATGGGATTACCTAGTCCGTCTAATACCCGACCCAATAGCGACATCCCCACAGGCACTTTAAAAGGCTCGTGGGTATTGTATACACTGGCGCCTTGTGCCACTGAGGGTAAATCGCCTAAGGGCATCAGTTGTAAGGTGTGTTCTTTAATACCCACCACCTCAAGGAGAACTTCTGAGGGAGCCACAGAGGAAGAAGGGCTTGTAAGCGCCACATCATGAGGGACATGGGCATGCACTTTACAGACATCCCCCAAGGCTCCTGAAAGTCCTTGAACCTCAAGCGTGAGTCCGACCACACGGCTGACCTGCCCGAGCATGGGGAGCCGTGGGGCTTGGGTGATACGCTGCAGTAACTGTGTTTGCCAAGGCATAAAAGGCAAGGCGTGCTGTGATGAAGTCTTTTGCGATGCAAGGAGGGTTTCAAAGTGGTGTGTAATGCTAGGTTGAAACATCATCATTCGTTTGAGAGTCCCTTTTGAAAGCCCTCTTGTACCACGTGTAACAGCATGTCAATTTGAGCTTCTAGGCGAGCATCATAAGTATGCAACAACGTACCGTCCAATTTTAGCACTTGACACTGCACGGAAGCGACAGGTAACGCATCCAGTACCTCAATACTCATGCGGTCAATCATGGCTTGCCGTACCTCTGGGGAGGTAACTTGCTCAATGGCATGCCACACATCAGGGGCAAGACGTACTCTCAAGGTTTGACCTTCTTTGTAGGCTTGCATGATATGTGCATGAACTTGGGCAACGCACTGTTGCAAAACCATGGCAGGAAATAACAGCCAAGCTTTTCCCAAAAGTTGATAAAGTACACCACGCACAAGCTCAACAACAAATCCTGTTTGTAGTGCAAGCATCGCATCGTGTTGTTGCTCAACCCGCTCAAGTAATGTCACAACGTGCTTGAGGTATCCATCCCCTTCTTGTGTAAGGGTTTCAAGGAGGGTGTGCTGTTCTTGTAGAATCGCCTGTTTTCCTTCTTCCAAACCCGCTTGATAGCCTTCCGCTTGGGCTTGGGTTACAAGGCTATCCCGTTGAAGGTAAAGGTCTTGTATCTGAGCTTCTGCCTCTTGTAATTGGGTTTCAAGTTCGGCAAGGCGTGTTTCACGATAGGCTTCTAGTTCTGCTTCAAGGGCAAGACGCTTTGCCCCAAACTCAGTCTCCATACTTTGAGATGTTTGGCTGTATTGCTCTTGTGCCAGACGTTCAGGTCCTCGTTTTAACACAAAGGGTTTTCCGATTTCCACGGGTGTTTGTGAGGCGAGTACCACTTCAGGTACTTGATACGGCAAGGCTTCTACATGAATAGGCTGATGCCGAAAGCTTGGTGCTTCAGGGTCAAACTGAGCCAACGGTGCTTTAATGACGGGTGAGGTGATACTAGGAAGAATCTTCAAACCATCCCGATGAAGGGAGGGAATCATACGGTCTCGGCTCATTAGGCAACCCTCCGTAATTTAACATTCAAGCGTACGAGGTGCTTTGGATGTACCATACGGTGCTGCCTCGTGAGGTTCCTACTCAATGAGGGCATCCTCCGCACCTCCACGCCCGATTTCAATTTCACCCATGCTCTCAAGCTGACGAATGGTATTAACGATATGGCTTTGTTTTTCCATAACATCTTTCGCTTTAAGCGCACCCATGTAGCCCATATCTTCCTTGAGCATGGCGGCGGCACGTTCGGACATATTGGCAAATATTTTTTCTTTGACGGGGTCTTTGGCACCCTTGAGGGCAATGGCAAGGTCTTTGGTATCGAGTTCTCGGAGTAAACGTTGAATGGCTCGGTTGTCCAAAAACTGAATATCCTCAAAGACAAACATAAGTTCTCGT
>JBJTUH010000139.1:0-4798 GCA_046080605.1 Vampirovibrionales bacterium | reverse complement strand
TGAAGGGGTTTAAACGTTGAGTGACCTCTTGTAATGTTTTGCCTGGCATTTTAATGGCATCCCATGTTTCTTGAAAGGGTTGTCCCAGACCACCCAGTACGGGATGACTTGGTGAGACCTTTCCTTGCCATGTGGGAGAGGCTAAACTTGCTCGTACATCTGCAAGGCGTACTTGGTTGTCTCCTAAGGCTTCTCGTAGAGCGGGCATATAGGGTACTTGATACGGAGGTAACGGTTCTCCTGGGTAAAGTCCTAGGTTTGCAAGTCCTTTCTGACTGGCTTCTTGTGTGAGGCGTACTGCTTTTTTAGGCTGGTTAAGCGTGAAGTTTGCAATACGTGCGAGTTGTTCCTGTGTAAAGGCTTTTCCCATTTCTAAAGGGGTTGCCTGAGCAGAGGGGAAAGTGTGTCGTAGTGGTTCACCTTGTAATAACCCTTCTACGTTTTCCAATCGGCGTTGCTTTTCAGAGGCTCGGGCAAGCTCTTGCTGTAGAGCTGCTTGCTTAAAAGAAGGATTTGAGGCAAGGTCAAGGTAGTGTTCAAGGGCTTCATTTCGTTGAAGGGTGAGTTCGTGAAGGTCAATGTCTGAGCCTAATGCCTGACTTTGAGCTTTTTGTAAGCGTACATCGGCTGATTTAAACTGTCGATAGGCTTCACTGGCATCATGGGCTGTCGGGATGCGTGGCAGTGTGGAACCGCCTAGCGTTGTGCCTGAAGACATAAGATGCTGGTTTCTAAGCTGGCTTACACTATGATAGGCTTGCTGGAGTTGCGCTTGCTGGTGGTTGAGCTGGGTTTCAAGTGCTTTGACACTGGCATGTTGTGTGACCTTTTTGCCTTGTTGGGTTGCATTATGTACACCTGAGGTGAGCCACTTAGGTGGCTGATTGCCCTGAGGGATGGTAGGTACTGATGGGAATGACGGTGTTCCCTGTGAAAGTAGGGCTTTGGTGGTATCAAGTTGGTCAAGGGTACTGAGAACATCGCTGTACGTACGATGCATGGCAAGGGCTTGTTGTTGCAGTGCTTCTTCCTGTTGGATAGCCTGTGTAATACGGTGCTTTTCAACACTTTGCGTTGCTTGTTTGAGTTGTCCATGAAGCGTATCAAGGGTTTTGGTGGAGCGTTTGAGTTGAGATTCTACATACACCCCATGATCCATCAGTTGCCGTAAGGTGCGGTAAGACTGCTGGGTCTGTGTGGGCTGAGAGTTCAGATAATTGACACCCCCTGACGCTTTAAGTTCAGCTTGTCCAACACTGAGCCTATCCTGTAGCTTAGTCATGTTTTGGTTGGCTTGGGTCAGGAGTTCTTCTCGGAGCGATTGTACTTGAGCGTGTTGCTTCGTGAGCTGTCCTTCTAACTTATTTCTTGTTTTTTCTAAGGCACTTCGTGCAGGTGATTGTGCGGGTAACTGGGCGAGTTGGTCATCCAGTACTTTGAGTTGTGTTTCTCGACTTAGGAGTCCTGAGCGTTCCTGAGAAAGCTTGGTCACAAGGGTATGAGTTTTTAATCGTCCTGCTTCGCTACTTAAACGATGTTGTTCAGCGAGTAATGATGCAAGCTTACGATTGTTTTTAGGTGTGATATGTTCAACACCCTGTAACATTTTCTGGTTGAGTTTTGCAATATCATCCCCGATATGTGCTAAACGCTTTTCTGTTTGGACGAGAGATTTACTTTGCTTCAGGGTTGTGGCACCCTTGGTACCAAGTGCCGACAAGCCAAGATCCACAGAGGCTTTTGCTGTGTCTTCAATGGCATAGAGATAGTCATCTTTCCCTTGTTCTCCTTTTTGAGAGGCGTGAATGGCTTTCCCCACCCCTTTGATGACCTGAACCCCTGCTCCTATCCCTCCTGCAATCGTGAGGGCTCCTGCCACAGTGGCAGCGGCTGGTGCACTGACCGCACCTAATGCTGCGAGTCCTAGTGCTGAAGCTCCTAATACCATGAGGTTCTCAGGTTTTGTAAAGGCCTTAGCAGTATCGGTAAACCAGCGTCCTACTCCCCTTCCCGCACTGGTCAGTGTGGCAATGGGTAAGGGTAGGTCTCGGTCAGGGTGTTGGAGTGGTTGACCGTTCGGACGAGTTTGGTCTTTTTTCTCGGCTTTTAATGCGTCTTCTTCCTCGGTTGGGGTGGTGACGGAAGCCCCCTTGCTCTGTTTGGCAAGTTCACCCGAAACAGCCACTTTGGTGGTAGCACTTGCTGATAAAGAGGCATCAGAAGGACGGTTTTTGAGTAAACGTTCTTCTAAGGAAGCGTGTGTGTTTTCTGTAGAAGATACCTTTGAGGTAGGCGTAGCGTGTGTGGTTTGTGTCGGCTTTTCTAAAAGTTTGGACTCAAGACTTTGTGGAGTGCTTGCGTTCTTTTTCTGAGAAGAGAGGGTTTTAACTTGCTGTGTAGCGTGTGTTAACCCTTGTTGATGAAGGGTCTTAATCCATTCAGCATGATGTGTAGCGGGTTGAATAGGATTTGTGGTGCTTGAAGGCTGGCTGGATGGTTGAAAATAGGTCATCAGCTTTTTCTGTTCGGAAGAAAGAGCTTTCTCTTCTGTTATTTTAGCGGATGCCGCCGTTTCAGCTTGACGCTCAACGGGTGGTTCCCCCTGTTGCGAGGATGCAAAAGGCTTCTTGGAAGAAGGGGGTAACTCACCAAAATACGACATGACGGTACTCCGTGGTATCTCTAAGCTGTGTTGAGAGGGTGTTGTAATGCTTGAATTAATGGCTTGAAGGATAAAAATATCTTAAATATATAAAAACGTTTTTAAAGGTTCTTGTGCTTTAATACGCATGGTTGCTCTAGGGTGTATGTATGAGCTGAACGCCGAAACGCTTTCTGGTATGGTGTGAAACTCTCCCTTAAATAGAGTGTTTTTGTCTAGTAAGTGTGGGTGTGATGACTCAATATTCCGATGACTCTTTATAACAGGGTGGCGTGTATTCGCACATGATCGTTGGAGAGATGAAGCGAGTTTCATACCCTATGTACACGATGAGGTTTATATCTCGGGAAGCCTGTATAACAAGGAGTTTTAATAGCGATGATGACAACAGTTTACTATCAAGATAAATTGGTGTGTGTTGGGACACAGGCTCATTTACATGAAACCGTTGAGCGTTTGGCAGAGAAGCTTCCTGACCATTATGTGACACTCCGTGAAGAGCTAGATTTAGAAGATGTACAACGCCTTTCTTCTGAGCAGACCGCTGAAGCCCTTCTGGAAAACCCTACCCCTGAGGAGGAATCTATATGGGATTTAGCCACCAAAGACCCCGAAACCCTTCCTACAGCGGTAGTATGTATGATGCTTCCTGAGGACGAGCAACAGGCTCAAATGCTTTTAGACCAACTGTCCTGTCTGGACCCAGTGGCAGGTCCGCATAAAGTGGTGGTATTACCCAAAAGCCCCCAAGTGGCAAACTCGCCTATGATTCAACAAGCTTTAACCTATGCGGCAGATATGGTGGTAGCCTCGGATACTTCTGAAGACATGCTGGCACTGAACCTTTCTATGGTACTGCGTCGTCGACAGCAAGATCACTTTCAGAAGCAAGAGCTTCAAACGATGCAACAGCTGAATCAAGAATTATATGAACGGAGCAATGCGATTGAGCGGGAACTGACGGTGGCTCGTCAATTACAGCATAGCTTACTGCCTAATGCGATTATAGATGCTCAAGAGGGTCATTCTGGAGAAAGCACTTTCCGAGTGGCAACCAATTATGAAAGTAAACGCCTAAAAATCACCTCGGTCTACGTTCCTTGTGATGCGTTGGGCGGAGACCTGTATGATGTGGTTCCTTTAAGCACTTCAGAAGACCATTTGGCAGTTTCTATTTCTGATGTCTCGGGGCATGGTTTACCTGCTGGGTTTATCACTGCAATCTATAAAGCTGCCTTTTCTCGTGCAACCAACCGATACAAAACCCCTGAAGCCATCTTGGATGCTGTCAATCAAGATTTAGCGGCGGTGATTAAAACAGAACACTACGTCACAGCCTGTACGGCGTGTATCAACCCACACCCTGATGATGAGACTCTCATTCAAGCGTTTTTATCGAGTGCAGGACATCCTTGTGCGGTGTGGTATCGGGCAGCATCCCAAAGCATTGAACGCCCTGGTGAGAATGGTCCTCCTTTAGTTTGGCTTCCTGAAATCCCTTATGATAAGCAAGAAATTGTACTCCAAAAGGGAGATAAACTCTTGATGTTCACGGATGGTATTACTGAGATGTGGAATCAACAAGATGAGTTTTATGGAGAACCTCGTCTTGAGGAAACCCTTTCACTGCTTTCTAAACAAAACAGTATGAACATTATGGAGGGCATCCTCAAGGATCTTTCAACGTTTGCCGAGGGAAGACCCCTGCAAGATGACCTGAGTATGCTACTGGTAGAAATCGTATAGATGCTGATGAGGCTATTACAGTTTCTTTCTTTTCTGTCGAATCACTTATGGTAGTGTCCTTGTTTTTAAGCCGAGGATATGTCATTTGTGTCCTTTTATAAAGTGATGATTCAGTAATGTATACTTAGGTTTAAAAAGGTTTAAAACAGGAATGCTGTTTGAGTTACCACCCAAAACCAACATTGAGACAAAAAGCAAGCATGATAAATCTCGCTTGTTCTCTGACCTATGGGAGATGGGGTGGCGATACGACGGCAGTGATACAGAAAAAACGATTAACCAGTCTTGGAAACCCCACGACTCTTGGAACGTCTTTAAAACGTTTCTCCTTTTTCCTGAACCCACCACACGTCCTCCTGTGGCACCTTCAGCCCTTAGTCTTTCTCAAGG
>JBJTUH010000138.1:0-4545 GCA_046080605.1 Vampirovibrionales bacterium | reverse complement strand
CCCACAACAGGGGGGAAATACCTTTCCCCCCAAAACACAAAAGGAAACCAAGCCATGACGCCAGCCTACATAGAGATCTACAATAAAAACCCTGAAAAGGTTTTTAATTCTTATAAAAACCTAGGACATAAAAATTTTTTTATGTCCATTAAATTTGCTTTAATTGCCAACGGTTACAAAGAAAAAGCAGCGTCCACGATTGCTGGAAAGCTGGCTTATTTTATGAGCTCTGTCGAAACTTTGAAAGAACTCGGTGAAATTTAATCTTCAAAAAAGAAACCAACACGGGGAGGCCAACACCTCCCCCCTATCACAAAGGAAACACCAACTATGACAAAATACACCTTAAAGCCTTACAATAACGACGTAAACTCTCCGGTATGTTTTTGGGAAAATGACAAAGGCGAACAATACGGCCCTTGTTTCCCATCAAAAACCAATGCAATTCACGTTGCCGGCAATCCATTCCTACGAAAAGAATACAATATGGAAGATTTGCATACCGATACTTGCATCGTACCGCTGGAATGCTTGCAAACGCTGTTATTAACGGAATTAGACCAAATTCATAATTTGCCGTGGATACAATACAAAAAATAACCCGTCTACTAGTAGACGGGTACCCGTGCACTAGCGCCTAAACCTAACCCCACATCACAAAGGAACCCAAACCATGGTAAACTATTACAATAAACTAGGCCAAAAAGCAATCGATAGCATTGAGGCCGCGGGCTTACAAGTGATTGATTCTTGTGAAGAATTGCACAGAGATGGGACCACTGAACATTATTTTTGGTTTTTCCATCCTAAAACAAATGAACTTTGGGAAACAACAGACCGTCACACTGTTTTTTATTCAGTGCCTTCTTTGGATCATATAAAAAAAACTAAGGAAATAATCGATGCCAATGCCCCTGGCGTAAAGTTATGGATTGAAAAAGAAAAGCAACAGAAAGAAGAAGATCAAAAGATTGATATTTTTCTTTCTGCCTGCTTTGGCGATAGTTTGCCAGCAAACAAAGCAAAGCACACCGTTTTAAAATACCTTCACAGGGATCTATTGCTGGACTATGCAAACGGAAAACAGGGGATTGATGGCCTTCGCGCCGAAGGTTGTTTCTTTAAAACAAAGGCTTGGAGCACTTTCTATTCTTTCGTCAAAGAATAGAAAAAAATTTATCTTTCTTAACCTCCCCTTAACCTTTTTCCCCTACAATGCAACAACTTAACCACTACCAAACACAAACCAAAGGGTAAACACTATGACCATCACCGCACGCATCACCTATACGAACGATTCATCAGGCATGATCGACCAGCATATCATGGACAGCCAAGGCACACTGGCAGACGTAAACCTTGCCCTAGCCCGCATCTGGCTAAACGTCCACCAAGCCATCAACCCCTTCGTATCCACAACAGACGTGGCCCTGTTCGACAAAGGCGAACTTGTCATGACAACTCACATCCTCATGTCCAAAGATACCTACTGCGCCCCCACCGTGGAAAAACACCTGAAAGACTATTGCCGCCATCTGTTTTGCCGTAGGAAGGCCATAGGCAATGATCTGGGCATTGTTGGGGTACATCGTATCATAAAAAAACTTGTGCGTGTCCTACGTGGCTTAAAACGTCAATAAGGGGCATTGCCATGATGATCACCTTAAACGAGATCATCGTAACGGCTGTCTTTGCCTTTACGGTTTACTTTCTCCCTCAAGTCATCTAAGTTTAAATCACCAAACACGAAAGGAATACAAACCATGTTACCGTTTCAATATCTTTTTATCGGTTGCGCTGCTCTTTGGGCATTGTCTCAACTGATCCCCGCCAATGACATACAACGCAAAATGCAATCCACAGGTGGCCTGATTATGATGATCATGGGCCTTGCCATCACAGGCGTGATCACCATCCCGCAATTCTATGATGGAAAGCAAACCATTGCCGATGCTAACCCCGTGGCCCTGTCTTCGTCCACCGTTACTAGCCCCATAGTATCCTCTAAACCCATAAAGCGGGTCAAGATGGATACCTTTGGACCTGATGATCTGGATGCTGACATCAAAGCAATGGCCCGTTATTAAACACAATTAAAGGAGACCAACCATGACTGCAAATCATTATACACTTTTTCTTGCCGCCCTTGCTAATCTTCAAGAAAAAGCCCCAGAAAGGCTTCCTGAGGCACAACAAGCAATGGTTGCTGCACTCAGTGAGGCCTTAGTAGCCGAAAGGCGAAAACATGCCGATAAAGAACGGTTTTGGGCATACATTGCCAGCATGGCCATCGTCGGAAAGGAAAAGTGGCCTGTAAATGGACTATTAAATGAACTGGCTTACTTTATCGAAAGTGACTTAAACGTAGGACTGGGGCAAGGCGTGCAGATTGTTGAAGAAATCAACAAGCTAATAAACCGAAACTACTCTTATAACAAAAAGGACCAATCATGACTAACAAAACAATAAGCCTCATCTGTACGGTATGCCTATACCTTTTGTGCATTATTCACATCATGAATCCTAATGATCCCAAAGCCATAGATTTTATAGGGCCAACATTACTTATGCTGGCTGTTGTGCTTAAACGATGAAAGGAGACTAGCCATGACTGTGCACACAACGCTTGTCGATCTTTATAATCTTCACAATCCAGAAGAGTATTTAAGAGACCCAATAACAAAAAAACCGTTTACTTTTGATCATTGGGTAAAGCTATTATCGCATTTAGAAAAAATTGAAATTGACAATGAACCCATTGCAATGACAACCATTTTAGACGTGTTAGGTTTAAAAGCCGCTATTTTTTGTCTCAATGCTGTTGATATTAAGAAAAAAGGTTTTAGAAAAAAAGTGCTGGCGTATCTTTCCGAAGAAGCCGAAAAAAGCACAGTTGCCTTTGAAAAAACCTTTCCTGATTATAAGAACCTCCGAAAGGTTTCTAAATTTTTAAAAGAACGATCTAAAGACGTTGAAAACATTATATTTAGAGAAATAAAGGGTGTTTTTATAAACATTTTCCCTTGTGTTCATGCTGCTGTTCGTTTTGCCAATAATGAAGCAAATTCAACGACTGGACGCATTTTAGATATCGAAAACATTCTTTATAAAAGAAAGCAAAGTTTAACTTGCTGGAAAGATTGGAGCAGGGAACAGGAAAAAGACTGGGAAGATAATGATCCTTTAAAAAACGATATAGAAAAATTAAAAAAAATAGCGATTAAAAACAAAAATACATGGTCGCAGCAATTAAAAGAAAAAGACGTGGCTTTTCACGCTGGAGACGAGGCAAGAAAAATTCTAAAAATTGCAAGTATTTCTTTCGATATTTATTATGACGTTCCTTTTAAAAAACAGCGTGATTATTTGATAGATTTGTCCCATTTTCATTATTTTAAAGATGATGACCTTTTCCGTAAGCATTTTGGAGGCTAACCATGACCACAACCATCCTGATCCTGTACCTGTTTTGCTTTGTCCTTGTTGTTGCACAGTTTTTTGCATTCAGGTCATACCTGCACGAACAAAAAAACTTTGAAAAACGCCTGTCCATGCTGGAAAAAACCATCAAACGCTGGCAAGAAAGGGAATAAATCATGATAACCCTAGTTTTTCTTGTCATCATTATGGGCAAAGGTGAACCCGACTACAACTTAGGAACACTATCCTTTGACACCTTAAAACAATGCCAGATCGTGGGTGAAAACCTTGCCGAACTGAAACGCAATCAGGACAAAGCACAAGGCAAAACCCAAAACAAAATCATCTATAAATGCGTAACACCCGAGGAAAACTGGAGAACACTATGACCCAAAACAGTAGGATTAAAACAGTCCTGTCAATACAGACAGAAAACGTAAAAATTGCGTCTGAAATTATTGAGCGTCTTACGGGAACGCCGCCCTACAAAAATAAATCCTGCGAACATAATGTTGGTGTTTTTGACGCAGACGACAATCCCAACCTGCAATTTTCCGTGACAATAGAATCCGAATCAAGCGGAAAACCCAATGAATCTTGGAAAGATGTGATCACATTTTTAAAAGTAGCAGGTGAAATTGCCACAAAATGCCACGATGTTAATTTTACAACGACAACAATAGGCAACGGCTGTAATACCAGTGCTTGGGTAGGATCTGTGTATAAAAAGACAATAACACGCGCAACGGTTGACCGTGAAATGCAAGATCAGGCTTTAAGACATAAACTGTCCAAGATCGAATCTATCCTCAATGGAGATGATGAATGACCCAATACCTAGATTACGTTTTAAAGGCCATAGAGCGCATAGAGGAAGATTATGGTGTCAAGGTACAGGACGACCTCTTAAACAGCATCAGGGCCTTTCTGACAGTTTTGCCACCCATATCTTTTGACGATGGATCAGAAACAGGAAAATTGTTTTTGCCAGATGTTAAACATGAAGGCCTTATTAAAAACAATGATGGAACATATCAGATTGATGCTGGCTTTGGTGTGATCCTAGAATGGCACTACCCCTCTCTTGTTGAAAGAGAATTTGTTGTGAACTTCTTTCAAAATGAC
>JBJTUH010000137.1:0-20914 GCA_046080605.1 Vampirovibrionales bacterium | reverse complement strand
GTACGACTTTAGTTTGCATACGCTCTAAGTCGGCTTTTGGAATCCCCACCAGCGGAATATAATTGGGATCCATCGCAATAGGCTTCACAGCTTGCCGATTTTCATCCCCAACAGGGTAGCTTGCCATATAGCGTCCTGCTGTATTAAAGCCTGTACGTGCATGGACGAGCCAATCCACCATGATGGGTAAAGCCGACATCATGCCAAGCCATGAGGCAGTGCCTACAAAAAAGTCAAGCATGGCGGTTTTACTTCCTGACGCAAGTCCGCCTAAGGTGGCAATACCCAAAGTTGCCGCACGCTGCATGGTGTCTGACGTATTGGCAAGGTCGTAGTCATTACTGGCTTGACCGCTCATGACCTTTTGTGTGGCATGAACCGAAGACACAAGATTGCGTTTCAGGTGTTTACCACGCAGCAGCCAATCAGGTGCTTCAGGTTGTACGGTTTGAATACTATGGATACTGGAAATGAGGCGGTGGTCTTGCGGTAGGGTACCACGTTCTAAACGCCCCTCTTGTGAAGAGGTGGAAACATCTACGGTACCCTCAAAAGTCGTGTTAGGTGTAGGTGAATGAATTTCTTTTGCAGTGACATCTGCCAAGTCACGTGCAACGCTCTCCCCGAAGGTTGTAAACGCTATTTTTTTAGAAGTGAGTGTGTGTACATACGTGGTGTAAGGGTGTAATTTCATACCAACACTCCTTTCTGAGAAGGAAGTGTTTTGCCTGTGGGGTGAGGTTCAGGGGTTGCCTGAGGATTGAGGGTTGGTAAAACTGGGGTTGCGGTTTCAAAGTGTGGCCTAGGAGGTGGCAATAGGATGCGTCCTAGGGTGTAGCCTCCTACAAGGCTACCCACACCTACTGCGGTCAGAAAAGCTTTAAATTGTCCTTTAACACTATGCGAAAGTTCACGCCACAAAGGATAGGCTTTCGGAGAGTACAACAACTCAGCTCCTAGCTTAATAGGCTTATAGAGCTTTTCATCGTAAACGGCACGTACGGCACCAAGCAATAATGCTCTGGAGGGTGCCTTAAATACGTTCAGTGCATATGGAGGATGTTGTCCCCATAAAACACGCCAATGGTCGCTCTGGGCAAAGTATCCTGCTCCTATGGCACTTAGTAAACTGGTACAGGCACTCATTAAAAAGCGTTCTTGGGTTGCGAAAATTCTTAAACGGTCTTCGGCTGCATCTTGAGGGTATGCAATGGTGTCAGGGATACTCCAACGTTTACGATATTTTTGATAGGTTTCAGGCGGGATAAGGTCTGTACGAGGAAAATCAACACTTACGGCAATAGGACCTGTGTCTTGGCGGTTTGCTTTAAGATATTTATCGGAGAGGTCAAACCCCCACCGTGTTTTGTACGCAGTATTTATGATGCCTTTCCCAGCCAGTTGCCCTAAGGCATATAACGCAGTACCTGCTAAGGCTCGGTTACGAGCCAGAACACTGGTGCCTCCGGCAAGATAACTTGAAACAAATAAAGCACTTCCCACGGTGAAGGGTACGATATTCAGTGACATCTGCTTCGTAAAATCAAAGTCAGGAGACCCTTTAAGCCCCTGTATCAAGTTACGAGGGGTGTTAAACCCTAGTTGCTTGGTTTGATAAAGTCCTTTATCAAGAACCGTCCAGTCAAGGGGATGGTCACTGGGGAAGAGGGAAATTCTTTTTTTTGTGGCTTCATAGGGGTTGGGTAGATAATCTTTGTCTAACACCGTTTCGGCAAACTGTCGCTGAGAGGCATTGAGTTGGTTTGAGGTGACACTGACTCCCTGAGGTGTGACGGGGGTTTGAGGGAGGGATAAGACCTCTGAGGGTTCCACACCAAAGCGTAGCCCTTCTTTTTGACGAAAGGCAGGTAACCGCAGGGTCGTGGAAAGAGAGGAAGGACGAAGCATGATTGAACTTAAACCCAAAGAAAACCCCAAGATATTACAACAACACCAAATAAACAGCACTAGTACCTAAATGCTAGGACACCTCAATGTTGAATACAGAAGCGGGTGTGTTGACTCACCCATTGAAAACCCCATGAATCACCCTGCGTGCATGGCTCGATGTCACTCATCGACTAGCACCTGAGGGCTAAACGCTTAAACGATGCTCACCTTTTAAGTATGCCTCAAAATGACCCCTAAAAGACACACAAACCTTGAGAGATAACAGGAATAAAACACATTGTTACATTGTGTTACAAATGTTGGGCTTTTACCCGAGGTATCGGGGGTTTACCCTATGTGTTCAATAAGCTTTTCTGAGCATTTGAAGGGCGACTGAGGCACTCATACACTTTGAAGCATGCGTTGGCTACGTCTGAGAGGTCTTGCTTGCTCATGGTAGGACGAATGAGGTCATGGCAAAAAAGGGTCTCTTGATGTAACTGCTCTACTGTGGGGCATAACCCTTTGGGGTAGGTAACGTTAGAGTGAAAAGTCGTCCACGGGTGTCCTTGACTTCCGATAGCAATACGGTGTTGATAGAGTGGCTCCCAGTAGAGGGGGCGTACATACCCTACTGAAAACCGTCCCAGTTGGAGCCTTTCTTGGGCAGAGAGGGTGCGTCCTTGCCATACCTCTGGGAAAAGTTCAGCTTGAAGTGCCTTTAAAAAGTCGTCACGATGCACGGGCGTATCAAAAGTGTCTGCCATGAATTGAATAGGATGAAGATAATACGCATGGGTACACCCGTCTCGTACAGGCGAAAGTTTGAAACACGGGAGCTCTTTCAGGTGTGATTCTAATGCAGCGACCTGTGCTTGCCGTGCTTGTAGTAGGGGTTCTAGCTTACTGAGTTGAGCCTGTCCGATGGCAGCTTCTAGCTCTGTCATACGATAATTCTGCCCTATCATATTGGCAAACTGACTTGGAGGTGCGTTTGGAAAACGAGTGCCTACGACGGCTTCCGCATGGTTACGAATCAGCCGTAATCGTTCAGCAAGGTCATCAGAGCGTGTCACCGCCATCCCCCCTTCGCCTGTATGAATATGTTTATGGTAGTTCAGTGAGTAAATCCCAATATCTCCCAACGTGCCTGCATAGGCTTCTTGATACCAGGCTCCTGGGGCTTGAGCGGTATCTTCAATGACCCATAAGCCATGCCGTGTTGCTACTTTTTTCAGTGCCTGTGCGTCATGAGGCTGTCCAAAAATATCTACGATAATAATACCCCGTGTACGAGGTGTGATGCAGGCTTCAATCGCCTCAATGGATAAGCAAAAATGCTCTGCTTCAACATCGGCAAACACTGGAATGGCACTGTACCACAACACCACGCTGGCAGAAGCACACATGGTGTAGGGGCATACAATGACTTCATCGCCAGGTTCAATCCCTAAGGCACCTACGGCTGCAATTAAGGCACTGGTGGCACTATTCATACTGATGGCGTGAGGCATCTTGAACCAATGCTCCCATGCACGTTCAAAGGCTTGTACCTCTGGACCTCCATAAAAATCAGGATGGTCACACCCTAAAAACTGGGAGAGAATCCCTCGTTCCATAACACGGGAAACGGCATGTTTTTCCTCTGCTCCTAGGGTCGTGTAAGCGGGAAAGGGATGCTTTCTCACTGGGGTGCCACCGTGCAGTGCAAGCTTAGAATGAGTGGCCATGACAGAAGCCTGAGACATAAGAAGCCCTCTTAACCTCGATGGGATGATGATGATAGATTCAAAGACGCATTTGCGTGTGTAAGGTGTGCCGTGAGTCCTTGCCGTAGCGTGCCAAGCTCTTGTAAAAATGCGCCCCAGCCTTTACGTGTTTTTGGGTAGAGCGTGATACGCCAAGCATGGGGGACATGAGTGGTCTCTGCTGAAAGGGTGTTGTCACAGGGTGAAACTCTCACCCATACCTGACGTTGTGGTATAAAACTGACACATACGCCAAGGCTCAGTAGTAAAAAGCCGAGGTACATCCATGGGACTTCTGGGGCGCACTTAATCTGGAGTCCTGTCTTCATTTCTGGGGCAATAAACTTTAGTTGTATGCCTTCCAGTACCCCTGTTTGTCCTTGAAAAAGGGTCAAACGATGGTGAGAAGTTTTTACGCCTCTTTGAAATGAGGGAAACCCTAGCACGCCTTTGCCTTGCTGATACATAAACACCTCAATACGATGTCTTGGAATCGTGTTATCTTTCTCTGCAATAAAAGGGAAAATAATAAGTGTACGTTGCTGAGATAGAGGATAGAGCATCACGGCTTGAGTGCTTGGGACTTCCTGAGAGAGTGGCGTTAAGCGGAGGGGTTTACCTTCTACGCTGAGTAAAATATTTCCCGTGGCTTCATAGCTTGCCTGATAGACTGTCACATCATGGGGTAGCTTTAGCGGTTGATTCACTGAGATGGTGTGACGGACTCCTTGAGGAGGTAAGGGAAAAGCCTCATTGGCTTGAGTTGCTAATGCGTGTACCCGTAAGGTGGTGAAGTAATTTTTAGCCGTTTTAGGAGCTTCAGGGTAGTAGTCTACATGGAAATCCTCGACTTCAACCACCCAGTTTGGTACTTTGCCTAACCATAGTCCTTCAGGGGCGTTGTAAAACATACGCTCGGGAGAAGCAAGAAGAAAAGAGCTTTTGGGTAGTGCAAGCGTTTGAGCTTTAAAGCCTGTTAGGTAGCCATACAAGGCTGCAAGCAGTGTGACAATGATGCCTACATGGGTGATATGAGGCCCTAACCTAGCCCACCGTGCCTTAGTAGCGTATAGTTCATGCGGGGTTGCGGCTTGAGGGAAGACTTCGTACCCCATCCGCTTAAAATACTGTGTGCAGTGTACCAAGACACTATGCAAACGGTGTGCGGTCGTTTCGTCGGAAGAAGATGAATCGGCGATGCCAGGCACCTCCCATGAAAGGGTGTGTTGCTGAGGCGCGTTTAGAGCCGTATGGCTAGCCCATTGGGTACGGGTAGCCTGTTGCCAAGCACCTAATAACCATTGCCAACTGCCAAGGGTGACACTGCATAGCAATAACACTTGAATCCATAAAAACCAAGCACTTGCAAAGACTTCATACCCTCCAAGTGCTTTCACAGGGTAGTACCACACGCCCATGAGTCGTTTAATGTCTGAGGTAGCGACTAAACTTTCTTGAGGCAAAAAGACCCCAACGATGATGGCAATTAATAGCCACACTAGGACAGAAACTGCAAATGTCATGCTTTTAAGTGTGGTAACGACCGCACGGAACACTGTGCATAGGGAACGATACAGTACGTTGAAGGGCGACTCAAGCTCAGAAGCCTCTGTGGGTGAGTCAGGAACAGGGTGGGGGTCTAAACAATGCTTCATTCCTTGGGGGGTGACTCCTATGGCTCCACGTTATGACCAACGCAATACCGTCATGGCGTTTTAGTGCAAGGCACCATTCACTGTTTCCCAAACCTCATACAAGCATGGATGGTCAATCGGCATAGGGTGCATGGTCACTGACCCTAAAGCCTCTTGCGCATGATAAGGCAAAATAAGCCTTACCTCTCCCGTGAGGAGATTTTTCTTATCGGCTTGCATCGCAAGTCGTAACGCTTTAGTATCCCAAGGGACGCTGTGTGTTTGTTGGTGGATGGGGAGTTTAAGGGTTTGCCAAAGCTGTTCTATCTGAGAAAGAGCCTGTTCTGAGAGAAGCCCTAGCTTGACTGAGAGCCGTGCCGCTAAGACGCACCCTAGTGCAACACTGGTACCATGGAGCCAAGCAGGATGATTTTCTGAAGCATGTGCCATGCCATAACACGCTTCAATGGCATGGGCAAAGGTGTGTCCAAGGTTTAAACATACGCGCCCTGAAGCATCTTTCAATTGCTCAAACTCATCTCGTTTTACAATGGTGGCTTTGAGTTCGCAACAATAATGCACCAAGGTGGGTAAATACTCTGGGGCGTGCCATACTTCGGCATGGGTGGTAAGCCACTGCCATAAAGGCCAAGGGGCTTTGGTGTCTTCTAGGGAAAGGGTAGGCGGTTGTAAAATAGTACGTTCAATCAGGGCGTATTTTACAAGCTCTCCTAATCCTGCTTGTCGCTCTTCCTCTGGGAGAGTTTTGAGGAAATCAACGTCTGCTAACACGCCATGAGGTTGGTAAAATTGTCCTAATACATTTTTCTTATGCCCGAAGTTTACGGCAACTTTCCCCCCCACAGAGGAGTCAATTTGAGCCAAAAGGGTCGTTGGTATTTGAATAAAAGGAATCCCTCGGTAGTATAACCCTGCACAGTAGCCTGTAAGGTCGCCCACTACCCCACCCCCAAAGGCAATCATGGCATCTCGGCGGGTTAGTCCAAATTGGAAGGCATGCTCAAAGACCTGTTCCGCTACGGCTAAGGTTTTCCCTGCTTCCCCTTCAGGAATCAGGCACACGTCAAAGGCTTCTAAGTGCCAGGGGTCTGCACGATGATTGGCTTGGAGTGCTTCTCGGAAGTGATCCTCATAGTGGTGCCAAACAGAGGCTTGCGTCACAATGAGTAATTTACGTGGCAGAGCCGTGCCTTGAGGCTGAAACGGTGTCTGAAATAAGGAGGGTATCCAGTGACCTAAATACGTGAGGAGTCCACGTCCTGAAGTGATAGGATAGCATCCAGCATGATGATGGACGTGTAGTGTTTGCCCATGATGAAGCCATGGGGCTGTATGATTAGCTTGGCGAGCTTCTGGGCTGTATTTATGAAAATCGTCTTGTCGTTTGGGGTCATCATGAGAAAAAGATGACCAGCCATGGGTACTGTTGTGACCCGTATGAGGGGTTAAAAAAGCGTGCATCATCATGTGAGGTAGGAACTATAAAAGCGTGTAAAGAAAGACGTGAAGTGCATGGTAGGGTTCAGAGACCTGTGTATTTTTCCAATGCGGTTCGAGTCGTGGTATAGGGCTCGACGGAGGTAGGCTTACACTAGAGGGGGCTTACGAGCCTTCTACTAGGTTAGTATGCCATACATTGTACCTAGATGCTACTGCCCTCTTCTCATGGCATGGTAAAATAGGGTATACTTTTTAGGTCTGCTCTGGCTAAGTCTGCTCTGTCAACCATGTTGGTACAGTTTCTGAGTGAGGTAGTAAAAATGGTAGCCACCTCACCGAATAGGCTCCGTCTGGGAGTATCCTCTCTCGTATTGATTTTAGGTTTGTTTTTGTTTTGTGAAGTGATAAAGCCCCTTTTCTTGTGATACCACCCTCTTACCATACGCCTTCTACTGATAGTGTGTCTTATAGTGCTGAAGAGACCTTAGGAAGTGCTAACAAAGGGTTTTATCCTACACCGATGTTTGAGCCTTTTGGTTGGGAACTTTGGGAGGACAGTGCGATTGAAACCGCTCGTTTTGCCATGCCCTTAATGCCTGAGTGGATTAGTTATGGGGTGGATGGTAGAATTCTTCCTCCTCAAAGTGCTACGCTGCCTTGGCTTTTGAGACTTCTGGATGTGCTAGGCTATTGGCCCACTGCAAAACAGTTAGGGTGCGAGTATGTAGGACTCACCGCAGGCATACGGCATATTACCCCTTTATTTCCTGATGCTCGTTTGATGTTAAAACCATGGGATGTTTTATGGGTAGAAGTGCAACGGGTAGACCAAGGAAGAACTTCTCTGACCAGTCGTGTACGCATTGGTCGGCAAGGCACGCTGAACCCTTACTATCAAACGCAGGTGACGCAAGAGGGCTTTTCTTTACCCCTAGAGATTGCGCCATGCCAAGCCTCTTCTATGCAACCATTAGGTCCCATTCAATGGTTGTTTCAAGCGGATGGTGTGGTGAATGTTGCCTTAGATAAGCACATGCAAAAGCTGCCTCCTGACGCAAGTATTCCGCTACAAGTTTTGCCTCCTGGACTCCTTGGGGTGGCAACCCATGAAAAACAGTTGCGTCAGGTGCAACAACCCTTATGGAAAGCTTGGTGGCAAGCACAGTCCTTCACTCGTCAAGATATTCAAGGACATGAGCCTGCTTGGGTCATTCGTCCGCATCATTTAAATGTACATGGTAAAGCCTTTGGAGGGGTTTTATTAGCCGCCATGGTTGAAGGGGTAAAAGAAGAAATGTTGTTAGCATGCTATGCCTTAGAGCAACTTTCTTTCTTGTCTCCTGTGACCCCTGGGATGCACTTAACCACACGAGTAGGTGCCACCAGTCAGCACCCAGTGACACCAGAGGCAACCGCAACGCCAGTATGGCTTTTAGCCCATGAACCTAAGCAAGACCCCTATCCTGTTGCCACGTTAGCACTGACCATGTTAAAGCCTACACTTGTCTAAAGCGGTGGAAGGGCTTTGGTGCCATGGCAGGTGATAAAATACTCGTCATGTACTTGAACCATCGTGACTCCTTCATGCGATAGTTGGCATGTCGTACCTTGAGTGTGTGCCTCAAACCATGCGTTAAACGCTTCGTGAGAAAACAGTTGTACGAGGGGGGGGGCTTCCTTTAGGGGCGTTTCTTGTGAACGGCTCAATGTGATGGGGCAACGAGTAAGATATAACGTCTCAATAAGACCTGTTGCTTGTAACTGTCGATACAGGCTAGCACCACCACAGACCATCACTTTCAGTACACCTGATGAAACCTTATGATGAGGGTAGGATGCCACACTGTGCAATGCTGTTAGTAGTGCGTTTGGTGCCACGTGTGCCATGGGGTCTTCTGGCTTGGGTAGAGGAATCCAAAAGCAAGGTGGCTTCAGCTTTACCTCCTGAGGGGGTGAAACGCTTGAAAGTATCCATAGCGGGAAGGGAGAACCCTGCCAAGCCCTCCATAAAGGACTGTTTAACAGGCTTTGCCAGTCACGGGTTATGAGGATGTGAATGGGTGTAGGGTGAAGAGGACTCGGATGACGATGCACATGAGGCCATGCCCTAAAGGTATTCCCACCTATTAAAATGGCATGATGCTGGGTTCTTAAAAAGCGTAGTCGTTCAAGGTCAGCCTCTGAAGCGAATCGCTGTGTTTCTGTCGGATGCCGTGCAATGGCACCTGTGGCATCACAGGCAAAACACGCATTCAGTTGTAGAGAAGGTCTCACCATAAATCTCAGTATCGTAGCGTATGATGTATCACATCCTCACACTTCCACATGATGCTCCCTCTACGCATACGGAAATGATATCAGGCGTACGAAATCCCATAGAGCCTTAAGGTGTCTATCATACCATGGTGTCAGGAGCATGGTGATGTTACGACGTTGCCGCCGCTACTTGCGGAGGAACCACAGGAAAAGCCACCGCAGGAGAGATAGGCTTTAACGGAGCCGAGGATAAACGGGTAAAGGTTTTACCATGAGAAGCATCGACAGGGGTGGTGGTGGCTAACACCTCTTGGTTAGAAGCCGTTGCCGTGGCAGGTGAAACGACCTTATTGGTGGTACCCCAATTTCCAACCCCTATTTTCTCACTGGCAAACATGACATTATCATGGGTGGTTGTGTCAGAAGCTGAAGAGGTACTTTGGGCTTGCTGTTGTACTTGCTTAAGTAGGTTGGATTCTTGGGCTTTGAAACGTTGCTTTGTGAAGTAAATGTTTAAAAGTTGCGGTGTCGTAGAAAGGGCTGCAACAGGGACAAGCCAGCTTGCCAAGGAATAACGGTTTAAAATCCGTAAGGCTTTTTCCTTTGCTACGCCGTCTTTCATCGCAAGTAATTGGGTATAGCTCGGTAAACTTGCTTTTAATCCCTTCATGATGGGGTTCGTTACTTTTTCTACCCCTGTTTTAATACCCGCTTGTTCAAAGGCTTTGGCAAACCGTCCTTTAATAAACATAGGGGTAAACATGGAGAACCATAAAATAGAGTTTGCAGACTTTAAACCGTACTCAATCCGCTCATTTTTACTACGTGCTGCAAACAACCAGCCTGCATAGGGAGGTACAAGCCAGAAAAGAAGAATCGGCAATAGTCCGCTTACTTCGTTTGAGGTTTTCCCTCGTAAGCCGTAGGTTTTTAGTAGCGAGTGTACAAGGGTTGGGTCAAGCAGCTTTTTACCCGCCATGGCAGAGCGTGCCAAGGCTGAAAATCCGAGGACACTTGCCGCACTCAGTGCGGCACCCGCTGCAAGGACACCCCATCCTGCACGTAAGTTTTTACGTAAATCGGCTTGAAACTTGGGGTCATGCTTTGCCTTTTCTTTATCCTGTGTTTTAGTGGTTGCCTCATTTGGTTTGGAACCTTTACGCAATCCAATAATTTTTTCAAAGTCACTGGTGCCTGCGCGCTTCAGTGTGAGGTAATTTCTGAAGAAGGGTGCGGACATGAACCCTGCTCCAAAGGGGAAAAGAAACCCAAATGAAACAGCAAGCCGTGCAAGTTTCTCATGCTCTGGCATCACCTGTAGTGTCTTTTCCGTGAGTTCCGAAGCCATTTTTTGGATAGGCACTCCCGTCAGTTTGTTAACACCACGGCGTAATAAGGGTGGAAGGGCAATGGTTGACCCTGCTGTGATACTTGTCCATCCTAAAAGATTAGGGGCAATGTCGAGTAATTCATTTTTAGTACGTGCTAATAACATAGGAGGAATGTTGAAACACGCAATGTCTTGTAATACTAAAGCTCCAATGGGAGTTTTTTCACACCACTGAAAAAACTTTGTACTACGTTTGGCGGCTTCTTTGATAGGCGTTTCTACCTGATGTGCTACCGCTAATGTGGCTTGGGGTACCACCTCTGTGAGTCCTGTTCCAAAACGCAGACCAAAACGAGGCATTGCACCTGCCTGAGACGTTTTTACTTGTTCCAACGGACTCGATGAGGCAAAAGAAGCTTGGCGATGACGTAGGGGGGCATCAGGGGTTAAACGGCTGAAAGAAGAGGGGAAACGCATCATAGTGGTAGGTGTTAAAAAAGAGGTTTAACGTTAAAACAAACAAAAAAGACCACGAAAAAAAGACCCCAAACCTAGCAACACTTTTTAAGTGCGTTGCTTAATGTGGTGAAAACTATTAAAAGCACAAAACACGGCTTTCCATGAGGGGAGCCGAAATGATAATGGTGATTTTTTTGTGCGATAAATCTTAATGCAAGCTTCGCTAAATAATGCAAAGCTAAAAATAAGCAAATGTATCACCTAAGCTTTTGAACAAAACATCTTTTGTAAAATAAAAGCTTAACTGTACGAACACTGCTCAAGAGTATACTATGCTAAACATGTATCATTGACTAGAGGGAAGCCCTTACCTTCTGTTACATTTCTTAAACTCATAGAAGTATTCCCCTTCATGCAAAGCCTTATTTTGTGAAGGATGGTGCTTCTGTAAGGGGTGTTTCGCAAGGGAACTGCCCTACATTGCCACCACTTAAAATACATACTACCAAGTGATCTGCTGTAGGAAGTAGCTCGGAACGGCTCATCGTGACCTGATGGGTGACCCCTGAGGAGCCTTCCACTTGGTCACCAAGGTCAAGATAAACGCCAAGCATCCCTGCCATTAAATGCGTGTTAGTCACGTTGACAATAGGAATCCCAAACCGTTCAAATAAACGCTGGTTCCCTGCTGCAACCACTTTGACTTTAATGGCATCTCCGTAACTGGCGGTGAGGTCTTCTAAGCGAATCCCTACAAACTGTACAGAAACTTGCTGTAAATGACTATCCCAAGCGGTTGCTAAACGGAAGGCAGTGGCAATACCTGCCAGAAGTCCTCCTCCTCCGATGGGGCACACCACAGAGACTCTCTGAATGCCTGATGTTGTCGTAAGGACATGTTTTATTTGTCGGTAAAGCTCTAGCCCAATGGTGCCTTGCCCTGAAACAACCCATGGGTTGCCATAGGGGTCAAGGTAATAATCTTGCGGGTGTTCGGTATCGGCTTGCTGCAAAGCCCATCGTTTGGCATCGTCAAAAGTTTCACCTTGTAAGGTGACGTGTGCCTCAACGCCTAAAGCTTGGCATTCTGTCACACGTTGTCGAATACTTGCAAGTTTTTTTTCTAGTGTGTTATGCGGTACCACAATCGTCACCCGTTTGGGCTTAAGGAGTGAGGCGGCATACAGGACACCCAAGGCGTGGTTTCCTGTAGACACGGCTAAAATCCCTGAATGAGGGTTAGACTGTAACACTCTCCCCATCCCGACAAAAGCCCCTCTAAGTTTGTAGGCTCTGCTTGCTGTAAGGTCTTCTCGCTTGTACCATAAATTGGTGTGTTGCGTTGAGCCGTCTAGGGGGGTAAGACACCCTTGCAGGATACGCCGAGAGGGTTGTTTTTCTGTGACACGAGGGTCACGCAATGCGTCATAGTGATATTCCAGAAAGCGGTCAGCATCTTGCGTTAAGGCGTATAAGTGCATCAGAGGAATATACTCATTAGGAGAAAGTCCTCCTCCTGGAATCCCTGGTAAAGGAATCATGCTCTGTGTTGTCCCAAAAGAGATACCAAAGCCTGTCCCTTGTCCCAGACTTTGAGAAACCTCCGCACCAACCGTTACAGAACCCTCAACAGCGGGTGTTGTGCCTTGAGCATATAACTCATCAAAGAGTGGGTCATGGGTGTCTTCTTGTTCGGTAGAAAGTGCGTCAGGAATATCCTCTAAAATCCCTGTGGCACGCATCGCATCTTGGACACTCCATCCTACAGGTGCTGCGACATGAGGTAAACGCACGTGGGCTTGAGAGGCAACACGCATTGACGTGCTGAGAGGCTCGTGTACACGAGGTTCCGTGGGACGTGTAGAAGAAGATGCAACACTCTCAAGCGGAGAGGGTTCCCCTGCTATCACTGAGACACTTGCCACAAGACCAGACTCTGCCATAAAAACCACACATCCTCAATACCAAGTAAATAAGACACCACATTGCCTAGAACGTTGAGGGTACGCCCCAACGTATTCACCTCATTTGAAAAAATACATGAAGCACACCCAAGTTTTGACTCAAAACTTGGGTGTTGCTTTTAGGTAGGCTAGTTGCTTGTACGGTCTACAAAACGACTTTCCTGTAACCAGCTCATCATGCCACGCAGTTTTTGCCCTGTCACTTCCAGAGGATGTTGACGATCGGCTTCTACTTTGGCTTTTAGGTTAGGCATTCCTGCACGGTATTCGGTAATCCATTCCCGTGCAAACCGTCCTGATTGAATATCGTCCAATACAGCTTTCATCGCTTGTTTGGTGGCATCGGTAATGACACGAGGTCCACGAGTGACATCGCCGTAACGAGCGGTATCACTAATAGAATAACGCATGTCTTCTAAGCCACCTTCGTACATGAGGTCAACAATGAGTTTTAATTCATGCAGACACTCAAAGTAGGCAAGCTCAGGAGGATACCCTGCTTCCACAAGGGTTTCAAACCCTGCCTTCACCAAAGCACTGGCACCACCACACAGCACGGCTTGTTCCCCGAATAAGTCGGTTTCAGTTTCGTTTTTAAAGGTGGTTTCAATGACACCACCACGTCCACCACCCACACAAGCGGCATAGCCAAAAGCAAGGTCACGGGCTTCCCCTGACGCATCTTGATGAATGGCGACTAAGGCAGGAACGCCACGTCCACGTTGAAACTCGCCACGTACCAAGTGACCAGGACCTTTAGGAGCAATTAAAAACACATTAATATCGGCGGGAGGGGTAATTTCACCGTAATGAATGGAAAACCCGTGGCTAAATACCAATGACTGTCCTGCACGCATTTTGCCTTGAAGGTACTGCTCGTAAATATCTTTGTGAAATACATCGGGGGCAAGAATCATGATAAAGTCTGCCCACTCGGCAACATTTTCCATATCAATGACTTCAAACCCAGCTTGCTCCGCTTTTTGGCGGGTTGCACTATTCGAACGTAATGCGATGCGAACATTGGCACCAGAGTCTTTAAGATTCATACTCTGACCAAAGCCTTGACTCCCAAAGCCAATGACTGCAATTTTTTGACCCAGTAATTTACTACGGTCAATTTCAGCATCATAGTAAACTTTAAGTGCTTCTTGAGTTTGAGGGGCAACCATTTGAGACATCATAATAACAGAGAAAACCTTTCAAAAAAGACACAGAAAAACAACACAAAAAACAAAACGATGGAAAAACGAGCGATTACCTGGCTTAACTTGAGACTGAAACCGCTTCAGAGGATGCTGCATGAGGACGAAAAGGCTCTGCTGTAAGGCTTCCCTGAAGGCTTGAAAGGGTACAGGCCTCTGAGGTGACCAAAAACTCACGAGTTGCTGTTTCAACGCCTTGGGCAACCTCACGGCTAGAAATAACAGGATGGACACTTAACGTGAGAACTTGTTGTTGAATAGATTTCACCAGCTTGTTAAAGCCAGCCATGTCTTCAAACTCAAAGCTCACAAGCACTTGAACCGTTTGTCTATCTTGGCTTAGGGTGCATAAAAAGGCAAGAGGTTGAATCCCTCGATGGCTTAACGCATCCAGCACTCGATTGACGGCGCCAGTGCGGTTTTGCATGGTGATGGATAATGTTTTCTGACAGGGTGCTGTACTGGGACGAGCGGTTATCATGCGTTTAAAACCCTTTCAAAGGTCTTATGATAGAAAAGAATGGCGTACCATAACGCTTAAGAAAGCCCTTTATGGGGCAGAGGTGGTATGAGAAAGGCTAGGGTCAGTGAGCATTTCATCATTCGCCTTACCTGCCTCAACCCATGGGTAAACATCCACTTCTTCGTCTACCACAAGGTCAACAATCACAGGACGGTCTGTGATGCGGAATGCCTCTTCTAGTGTGCTATCAAGCTCACTAGGGCAAGTCACTCGGTAGCCTGCACAGCCGTAGGCTTCCGCAAGCTTGACATAGTCGGGACCTGTCATGCGTACCTCAGATTTACGTTCAAACAGTTTGTCTTGCCATTGGCGTACCATCCCTAAATAGCCGTTGTTGATAATGACGACTTTAACAGGAAGGTTTGCTTCTACTGCGGTTGCAAGCTCTTGTAACGTCATCTGGAAGCTACCATCTCCTGCAATATCCACCACGGTGGCTTCAGGACGAGCCGCTTTTGCTCCGATGGCTGCAGGGAAGCCAAACCCCATGGTGCCTAAACCCCCAGAGGTAATCCAAGCACGAGACCCTGTGAGGTTAAAGCGTTGTGCCGACCACATTTGATGCTGTCCTACTTCAGTGGTTACAATCGCTTGCTCACCTGCCACTTTATCAAGCACAGCAAACACCCGACTAATGGCATATTGAGGCGTAATCGCTTGACCTTTAAAGGTTTCATACACGGGTGTTGGACGACGTGCTTTGAACCCTTCAATGGTTTCAAACCAAGCCTGGTGGTTCTTCTGAGGCAGTTGCTTTGTTGCAAGGGTCTGAAGTGCTTGCGTTAAAACAGCCTTAATATCCCCTTGAATGGCGTAGTGGGCTTCAACGTTTTTGTTTAAAGAGGTAGGGTCAAGGTCAATGTGAATCACTTTGGCGCTGCGTGCAAAGGTACCTGCTTTCCCTGTTTGTCGGTCATTTAACCGACTCCCCACCACCAGTAAAACATCTGATTTTGCAACCGCAATGTTTGCCCAGTAATGACCGTGCATGCCCGAGTAGCCAATATTTTGAGGGTGTGCCATAGGCATACCACTTAACCCCATGAGGGTCATGGCAAAGGGTATATGGAAATGCTCAAGCAGTGCGAGCATCTCTTGCGTTGCATCGGCATGAATGATACCTCCACCACATAGTACCATCGGGCGTTCGGCGGACTGTAGCATGTGTAGCAAGGTGTCAACATCGGCTTGTGTCCAAGCCTCTGCTGCCTGCTGAGGCTGATACCCTGGAAAGTCAATAGTAACTTCTGCATAGGGTAAAGGAGTCGTGGCAGTGGCTAACAAAACATCTTTAGGGATATCCACTAACACAGGACCAGGACGACCACTACGTGCAATGTAAAACGCTTCTTTTAAAGCTTGTTGTAGCTCATCTACATGACGTACCAGCACATTGTGTTTAGTACAGTTACGGGTCATGGACACAATATCAGCTTCTTGGAACGCATCATTTCCCAAAAGAGTACTAGGCACATTGCCTGTAATCACCACAATAGGCACTGAATCATAAAACGCATCGGCAATAGCCGTTACCGTATTGGTGGCTCCTGGGCCAGACGTTGCCATGGCAACGCCCACTTTGCCTGTCGCCTTGGCATAACCTTCTGCCATGTGAACGGCACCTTGCTCGTGACGCACCAATACGTGATTTAACTGAGGGTAATCGCAAAGCCCCTCGTAAATGGAAAGGATCACACCACCCGGTAATCCAAAGAAGGTATCAACCCCTTCTTGAATCATGCTTTGGAGCAGTAAGTGAGCCCCAGTGTGTGGCATTGCCTCAAAAGAGAACTGTGTTGAGAGTAGTGAGGAGGGTAATGCCTCTGATGTTCCTGTGTGGAGGGAAAGTGGTGGACGTACTGCACCGTAGGTGTCCCCTCCGAATGAACGAACCCCTAAACGAGTGGGCTCGGTATGGTGGCTATAAGCCGTTTGCAATGTAGGCTCAGCGTCTTGTAATGGCTGGGCTAAAGAAGAAGTAAAAGTGGGTGTCATCATGATTAGTACTGTGTCTCCGAATACTGGCTATAACTTATGCAACGACCTGCTTTTGGCAACCAATTGCCGACGGAACGCAACCCAAGAAGGGGGCTATGATGATAAAGGTGACTCACAACGAGAGGAAGCATGAGAAAAAGGGTTTCCTTTCAAGGGAACGTTGAGATAAAGGAACTAATAGCAAAAAAACAAAAAACCCGCTGATTGTGTCTTTATCAGCCGGTGGAGAGAGAACTTGATTGAAGCGTATGCTTGGGTGTGCAGTGCGTTCGTTAATCAGTGTTCCCCACCGGCAGAGCCAATGAGGAGAATAATGCTAACGAGGACGTGATGTGTTGAAAAATGTTTCATGGTACTTCAGCAAAAACCATTTAAATGCACTACGCACTTGAAAAACCCATACAATAAACGATTCATTGAACGTGAGTTTTAATGCTTTATTCAACATGACACCTAAAGCCTCATTATAGTAACACTTCTTTTTTAACATGGCAAGCGGATGTTTGAAGCGTTGAGAGGCATCCTGCTTTGGAAGAACCTTGTCTTTAAGAAAGAGCTTACCGTGCTTTTGAACCTATGATATACTACAGAAACTAAAACAAACACTGATAGTCAGTCTTACGGCACTGTCCTCAGAATAAGCCCTTAAATGTGAGCGTTCGTGATGCCTTTTCTTTCTTTCCTCTAACCATGTAGATGACTTGCGTATGATGGTCTTTGATTTTTTACGTAAAACATTAGGTACTCCCTCTGCACAGGGCACGACAGCGTCAGGGAGCAAAGCATCGCCTACGAAGCCTTCTTCTAAAGCACCTCAAAAAACATCGTTAGGGAGTAAACTGGGCTTCCCTGTAAAACGTGCCTTGCAAGTATCAAAAACCTTTTCTGTGCCTTTAGAAGACTACGCACAAACAGGAGAGCGCGATGCGATTCTGGCAAGCTCAGGGATGGGGAAAAGCTATCTTACGGGGGTCTTAATGGAGGAAACGCTAGAAAATGGGAGCTTACTTTGCGTGATTGACCCTGAGGGTGAGCATTTTACCCTTGCAGAGCGTTACCCGATGTTGATTGTGGGCGGAGAACAAAGTAATGTTCCCTTTGACCCTGATGCCTTAGAGGTTTACATTGAAGCGATGTTGGGGAGTGGTATTTCTGGGATTTTTGACCTTTCCGAGTTTGTGGATGTTGAGCAACAGGGCTATTATGCCATGATTGCCGATGCACTCTTTACTGCAGAGCAACGGTATCGACGTAAAATACGCTTAGTGGTTGAAGAAGCCCAGATTTATGCCCCACAGTCGGGGAGTACGGCGACAACCGTTAAAGGAAAAGGTATTGGAGGCTCTAAACTTGACCCCCTTGTCGCAAGTCAACGTATTGCAAAACGAGGGCGTAAAAGAGCATTAGATAGTTTATGGGCAACGCAACGCCCCGCCAGTATTAGTAAGGATATTTTAAGCCAGTGTAATCGTTTTTGGTTTGGTGGTATTACCTCCGAGCTTGACTATAAAGCCATTCGTCCTTTTTTAACCGAAGCAGGGATTAGCTTTAATGACGTTAAGGCGTTGCAACCGGGTGAGTTTTATTGTTACAGCAAGGGTAAAACCACCAAAATAAAAGTGCGTAAGCGATACTGCAAGCATGCAGGGGCTACGCCTGAGGCAGGCGTGTTATTCCAGGCTGCAAGTGATAAAACCTTAGACACAACCCTGAATAAGCTCATTGAGCAAATCAATCGTAAAGCCTATGAGAAACAAAAAGAAGTCAATGAAGCAGAACGATACAAGTCAGTCATTCGTCAACTAGAAGATGAAATTGTCAAGCTTCAAAAGGAACTTGAAGAAGAACGCATGGCAACCCGTGTGATTGAGCGCTTAGGAGCTTTACCCACAGGAAGCCTTACTGACCGTAAAAAAGAGCGGAAAACGCAACAAGAAGTACGTTCCCGAGATGCTAAACTTGCCCTCGGAGAAGGTGCTTCGGGCTTACCTCCAGTTGAAAGCTTGTTTGATGCAAGTGTCTCACAGGCTCATGTGGCATCAAGTTTACCCGCAGGGTTTGGAGGTGAGGTCTTTGATACTTCTGCCAGCCACAACCAAGGGTACCTTATTGAGGATGCACCTCGTTCAGAGATGACACCTATCACACGGACTCGTACCTTACGCCATTCACAGCCGTCTCAAGGAGGTCATGGAACCTCTCCGCCAAGTCATTATGATGACCCTGCTTGGATTCGTAGTAAAATTGAAGAGCTATCTCGCTCTTGAAATGCCTACCCCCTTTTAGCGTCCTTGATAGTAAGGACCCGTTCCATTTGTAATTCGACCTCCTAGCCTTTTCATATGGTCTACAGGTTTACCTTGGGTTGTTTCTATAATTCGGTTCAGTGGTTGGTACTCATTTCTTTGGAACCAACCGTCTCGATGCTTAGCTGCTAACAAGCCAGTATGGGTATAACCCGATTGCTGGGCATGTTGCTCAAAACCTGATAAAAGTAGCTCCCCGTTACTCAAAGAACCAGGTAATCTGGGTGCACCATTTCCGCCTCGGTACTGTTGTTTAACATTGATGCTATCTAAATATATAAACGAACTACCGTTGGTAGAAAGAGTTTGAGCTGTACTGTAAACCTTTCCCATACTGTTCTGAGAATCCACGTCTTTATTTCCAGTAATTTTAGTCTGTCTATTAGGGAATAGATAGCAATAAGACTCCACAACACTATTACGGGCATTGTACTGATAGTCCGTGCATCTTACGCTTCTTGGATCTACGAATGCTGGTTTAGGTATTTGTGCTGTTTTTTGAGACGTATTTGGAAGCTTGATTTGCTTTGTCAGCTCAGAGACCATTGGTTTAGCTTGAATAGTATTCATCATTGTATCCTAGTGTTTAATTGGAATAATTAAGTTTTCAATAGTAAAATAAAAACTAAAAATATAAAAACATTTAAAATGAATTTATTGTTATACTATTGAGTCTGCTTTGATTGAAGTTTCCATTTTAGGTTTTAGCATGACATGATATGTTAATGGTCATAGTTTTCTAGGCAGTGCGTTTAAAAATATTTAAGGCTTATAGTTTTTCTGCTTTTTATTAGGTCATGATACACTTTTCACTCAACTTACCTCGTCATCACGTATTGCTACATTCTTCAAGGGAGGCTCTAGGTATTAGAAACTCTAATGCTAAAAAGCAAACCCAAAAAAATGATGTAGACCCGTCTCTTGATACCTCTTTACATGTAAAGCAACGTAGTCTTATTCAGCTACCTGTTTCTGTGACAAGTCATGTTCATTTATGGCGGAAGGTGTTACATACTGTAACGCCTTGGCAAAGCTTGAAAGACCGAGTACAGCATCGAGTGCAGCGTTCCATTAAGCACTATTTTGAGCAGGGAAAGCTGATATATAATCCTTATCACGTGCCGAATGAGCAAGAACCTATCCCTGAGGCTGTGAAATGGAATCCGAAAACAGGGGTTGTTGCCCAACCTATCCATGAGGTACTGAGCGTGCTACTGGAAGAGCCTCAGGTGCCTGGGGTGATGTTTGGTGAAATTCATGACAGTCCAGCAAGAAATCAAGTCCTGTTAGACCACATGCCACGCTTTGCGAAGAAGGGATTATGCTCTATTTTTTTAGAAGGGTTTGCAGACCATCCTACTCGTGGCAGCGTTTCTCAGGGTGACTTGGATGATTATCAAGACAATCCAACGCCTGAAACTCGTAAAAAACTTCAAGATAAAATGAAGCTTCACTTTCAAGGGGGCGAAACGCTCTATAAGGTCATTGAAACAGCCGTCCATCATGGGGTGCGTTGCTATGGGGTTGAGGATTGGAGTCTGTATGCGGATGACGATGAAATAGCACGCTCCGTTGTGAATCATGAGGGGCAAACTGTCACACGTACGAACGAGAATTATCGAGATGCTCAACGAAATATGCACTGGGCAAAGGTCATTCAGGAGCATGCCTCCCGAGGAAAGTTTTTTGTGCTTGCGGGTAATTTTCACAGCTACGACGGTGCAAGATTGATACCTGAAAAAGATGATAAATACTTTGGCGTTGACCATCTTTTACCTGGGGTCATGGCGGTGGACGTGGTGGATGAACGTTGCAAACGTCATCCTATCTTTAAGCAGGATCCTCATGAGTACCTTGACTTCCCTTCTGGCACAAGGGTAGGCAGTGTTTTTGTCCCCTTAGACCCTGCACAAAGAGCTCAAGCCGATTTTGTGTATGTAACGCCTGTTCCTACGCACCCACAACGCTTTAACCAGTACCGTCCTTTTAAGCAACGTAGGCCGATTCATACCCGTTTATTCCAAAAAACGCCTCTGGTGCTTTCTAAAACCTAGGCTCAACAGGCATAGTATCTTTCGTACAGGCGTTGGTGCCTCAACATAGTTATGTTATAATAGAGCCATGAATTGCCCGAAATGCC